>DAOTXI010000685.1:0-10612 GCA_034435475.1 Anaerolineales bacterium | reverse complement strand
CCGATCTCAGCCGGGGAAAGGTAAAGCGCGTCGCCGCCGCAGTGCCGCATCGCCATATCGAATGAAACGCGCGTGCGCAGCCTGGGTTTCTGGAAGATCATTCCCAGCGCTTTTCCTTTGAATATTGATTTGTTTCCTTTTTTGAAATATTGTTTCTTGAGTTTTACCGCCAGGTCGAGCAGGTCTTGAATTTCGTCCGATGAGAAATCGGAGATCGCAATAAAGTCTTTCATCTTTTCTCCTGTATTATTTGTAGCGGCGACTTCAGTCGCCTTGTCTCGACGTCAACACGACGAAAGTCGTTACTACCGGGTTAGTATATCGTCAATAAAGATTTTTGCCACGTCCAAAGCATCACGCAAACGGCATGACAAATTACCCCGCGCGGACCTTCTTCCAGTAGCGCATCAAGCCGTCGGCGCTCATGCCGACCGGGTTCGAGAGCGAGTAGGCGCGGATCACATCCATGCTCAGGTTCTTCTCCCGGCTTTCTTCCTCCATGTACCGCGTAAACTCGCCGCGCAATTCTTCAATGGACGGCTCGCGCGACATGACCTTCTCGAGCCAGCGTTCCATCGCCGCCAGCGTCTCGTCGAGGGATTGTAAATGCCAGTCCACATCGTCATAGATTCCAAAATGGGTCGGGGCAATGCGCGAGAATTTCATCGCCCTCAAGCGCGCCAGAGAGTCGCGCCACTTCCCAAAATGCAGTTCGGGCGGAGGCATGGGCGCGCGCAAATATTGAAAGCCGGGGATACGCACCCCGCCCACGTCGCCGCTGAAACAAATATCTTCGAAAATATAGGAATAATGATGCTCGGCATGACCGGGCGTATTGACCGGGAGGAATCTCAAATTACCGATGACGATCTCCTCCGCTTCTTTCGGGACCTTGAGTTGATTCTGCGCTACGGGCAGGAACTGACCCCAAAGTTGGTCCATCCTATCGCCATAGATGCGGGTTGCGCTGGCGATAAGTTTTTCCGGGTTGAGCAAATGCGGGGCGCCGATGGGATGGACGTAAATTTCCGCGCCCTGTTGTGAGAGCCATCCCGCCGCCCCGGCATGGTCGAGGTGAATATGCGTCAGCAGGACGTGGGTCAGGTCGCGGGGAGATAAGCCCTCCTTTGCCAGACCCGCTTCGAGCGCGGAAAGAGTCGAGCCGGGTCCAGATTCCACCAGGACCACCGCATCCCCATCCCGAATAAGGTAGGAAGCGATTGCCTGGGTCTTGCCCTGAAAGATCAGGTCGATGGGTACGATACGGGTGTTTGCCATGAACGGACTTCCTGATGCGAAAATTTGGTCGAGATTTCCGAAAGCGAGGTCGAGAGATCATCGCCGCAGGAAACCGGGAGTACCGGCACGCGCCGTTCCCGCAGAGAGGTGATGAGTTCCGCGGGGCTGGTCGGCGCGCCGAAGGTCTTCGCATCCAATAATACAACAATTGGCGAAAGGAATCTTCGCAGAAGTTCGTCCACCGCCTGCAGCAGGTCGGGGCGCGTGGTAGGCGTAATGAGGATGACGCTCGAGCCTTGAGGGAGCAATGCGGATTGAGTTGCGACCAAGCCTGCGAGCGAGAGGTTTCCATCGGAGTTGACAAAGGCGAGTGTTTCGAGAATTTTCGCCTCCTGTCTTTCACTGCGCTCGGCAGGCAGGACAGTCAACGTTTGTCCTGCGCTTGCCAGACCCACCGCCCGCCCCTGACGGATAAAGTAATGGGCAAGCGAAGCCGCAATGCTGACCGAGTATTCGAGGGTGGACGGCGGGAGTTCGATCTTCGGGCGCTTCATTAACAACATGGAATGGAAGGGCGCTTCCTCCTGTTTGCCCGCAAGTTGGTGATGCACCGCCCTTTGAGAGTCGAGATAGACCCAAACCTCGGCTTGCGGGTCCTGCTCGAATTCCTTGACCATCAACTTCCCGCGGCGCGCGCTGGTCTGCCAGTGGATGCGCTTCATCGCGTCGCCGGGGACGTATTCGCGCACACCCGCGGCATGGGGCGTTATATCGGGCGACTTCCTGCGGATGACGGGTCCGCCGGTCAACATACCCTGCGGCGAGTAAAAGGATTGAATTTCATGGATCATCGGGAAGACGATCAGTGTCTCGCTGGCTTGAAATTCCCTGGCTGTTGTAAACAAACCAAACGGATCGCCCACATTCAGCGACGTGGGCCCCAGTTGAAACCTTCCACGGCGGGTCAGCCATGTGCGCGCGGCGTAACTGCGATGCTGCCGCCCCATCACAAGCGTGAACAGACGCGAGCCAGCCGCAAACGGCACTCCGCAACGGTTAATCACTTCAACCCAGGGAACGGGAAATCTCCCCCGGTTGGCAAGTTTGAAATTTTCCTCAAGCACATCGCCGACGTTGGCGCGTAACTCGCGCGAACTGCGTTCGAAGGTGAGTCCGCGCGCGACCCAATGCGTCCACCCCCAGGAGAACAAAATCAACAACAGGCTGGAATACAGAAGCCGCGAATAGATCGCCGCGCCGTTCACCAGAACGCCGATCGTTCCAACTAAAAACATCAAGGCGATGAGGGTCCGCCCCGCTTTCACGTTTATTTATCCCCGGTCCTGGCTTCAAAGCTCCCACCCGGAACCGGGGTGGAGTGGACGATCTCCTGAACGATGCGGTCCGAGCCGAGGTCACGCAGCCGCGCCGCCGCGCTGACGATGATCCTGTGCGCGAGGACGGGGACAGCCAGCGCTTTCACATCGTCGGGCAAAACATGGTCGCGTCCGCGCAGGGCAGCACGGGCTTGCGCGGCGCGGGAGAGGAATAAACTTCCGCGCGGGCTTGCGCCGAGGTAGACATCCTGGCTTTGGCGGGTGCGGGTGCTGAGTTCGACGATATAGCGTTTGACTGCATTGGAGAGATATACCTTGCGGATCACCTCCCCCATTCCGACAACCTCTTCTCCGGTTGTGATCGGAGTCAACGATTCAAGCGGATGTTGAATCTGCTGGTCTTCCATGACGCGGATTTCATCGTTGATGGTGGGATACCCCAACCGCATCCTTAAGAGGAATCGGTCCAGTTGCGCTTCGGGCAGTGGGAACGTCCCTTCGTATTCGATGGGATTTTGGGTGGCAAGCACAATATAAGGCTTGGGCATGGGATGGGTAACTCCATCCACCGTCACCTGCCTTTCCTCCATTGCTTCGAGCAAAGCCGCCTGAGTCTTCGGTGTGGCGCGGTTGATCTCATCCGCCAGAATCACCTGCCCGATGATCGGGCCGGGGCGAAATTCAAACTCGTCCTTTTGCTGGTTGTAAATGGAAATCCCCGTCACATCGCTGGGGAGCATATCCGGTGTGAATTGGATGCGGTTGAAAATGCAATCCAGTGACCGGGCGAGGCTGCGCGCCAGCATGGTTTTCCCAACGCCCGGCACATCCTCGATCAAAATATGCCCCTGGCATAGAAGCCCGATCACCACCAACTCAAGCGACTGCCGCTTGCCAACGATTACTTTCTCCAGACTGTTGATAACCCGTTCGCCAAACTCTTTTACATCCGCCATGATAGGGATTCCTTTCGATGAAAGATGGCGCGATTCTAACACGCGCCCCGAAGCGCCCATCATGAAAAAATCCCGTTCCAATACCGTGGAACGGGATTTTCATTTGAATTCCTACTTCTTTTTGGTGGTCTTTTTCTTCGTAGAAGAAGTCCGCGCGGGGGATGATTTTCCGGCGCCAGCCACACTTGCGCTCATGTTCGGAGCGGGAGCCTTGGAGCGCATCACCGCCCAGGCGAGGACGCCGATCAGGGCGAGGGCAACAGCCCAAACGGCAACAAGAGCCGCGCCCGTCACACCTTGATATTGGACAACGATCGGGGCGATGATGACTGCCACGAGGTTGACCACTTTAATCATCGGGTTGAGGGCGGGCCCAGCCGTATCCTTGAAGGGGTCGCCGACGGTATCGCCCACCACGCCAGCCTTGTGACGTTCGGAACCTTTGCCGAGATTCTTCGCCGGGTCTTTGGGTTCGTCTTCGATTAGTTTCTTGGCGTTATCCCATGCGCCGCCGGAGTTATTGAGGAAGACCGCCAGCAATTGCCCGGAAACGATGATGCACGCCAAAAAGCCGCCGAGGGCTTCCACGTTCAGAAGCAAGCCAACAACAATCGGAGTCACGATACCGAGCAGGGCGAGCGAGACCAATTCTTTTTGAGCGGCAGTCGTGGAGATGCTGACCGCCTGCGCATAATCGGGCTTGACTTTTCCTTCCAGCACGCCCAGTTTAAATTGGCGGCGGACTTCCAATACGATCAGGGACGCGGCGCGAGCCACAGCCTGAATGGCAAAGGAGGAGAACAGCCAGGGCAAAGCGCCGCCAAGCAGCATACCCACGAAGACCTGCGGAATGTCCACGCGGATGCCAACGGCTTGAATCTGAGATTCAGCCGGAATGCCAAAACTGGCTTGGGCGCGGGAAACATCCACAAGGAAGGAGCCGAAGAGCGAAACCGCCGCAATCACAGCAGAGCCAATCGCAACGCCTTTTGTAATCGCCTTGGTTGTATTGCCCACCGCATCCAGGTCAGCCATGATCTGCTGGGCGTCTTTGGTCGCCTTATCGGTCTTGCCAGACCAGGACATTTCGCCGATACCGTTGGCGTTATCTGCAATTGGACCGAAGGAGTCCATCGCCACGTTGTTGCCGGTCAGGGTCAACATGCCGATGCCGGTCATGGCGACGCCGTACAAAATGAAAGTGGCGCGTTCCACACCTTCGACGCCGGGAATGGTGCCGAAGATAAAAATGGAGGCGATGATCGTCATCGCAATAACAACCACCGACCAGACGGAAGACTCAAAACCGACAGAGATACCGTTGAGGATCAAGGTCGCAGGACCCGTATCGGCGGCTTTCTTGATGTCGTTTACCGGCGCGGCATGTGTGCCTGTGAAATATTCGGTCAGGCGGTCAATCAGGATCGCAAGCAACACGCCAACCGCAACAGTGGCGGGCATACGCCACCAGCCGCCCCATTCGTTCATTTCAGGAGTGTTGAGATAGAAGTAACCCGCCACGGCAAACATGGCAACCGAAATGATGGCGGATGTAATGAAACCGCTGAAGATCGCCTTCATGGCATCTTCGCTTTTGCCGGTCTCGCCGCCTTTCACGAAATACGTGCCGATGATGGAGGAAAGCACGCCGATACCGCGCACCATGAGCGGAAAGACGATCCACTCAAGGCGGTCGGTGATATGCCAGAGCGCCAGACCGAGGATCAAGCCGGACACGATGGTCACTTCGTAAGACTCGAAGATATCCGCCGCCATACCAGCGCAGTCGCCGACATTGTCACCGACGAGGTCCGCCACCACAGCGGGATTGCGCGGATCATCCTCAGGGATGCCTGCCTCGACCTTACCAACCAGGTCAGCGCCGACGTCGGCCGCCTTCGTAAAGATGCCGCCCCCCACGCGCATGAACAATGCCAGAAGCGTGCCGCCGAAACCGAAACCGAGCAGGGCATCGGGCGCGGCAATACCGAGGACGATGAAGATGATGGTGCCGCCGAGCAAACCGAGACCATCAGTGAGCATACCGGTGATGGTTCCGGCGCGGTAGGCGATGCGCAGCGCGTCGCCAAAAGACTTTTTGGAAGCCGCCGCCACGCGGACGTTGCCTTCCACTGCCATGCGCATACCGATCTGACCGACCGTCAACGAGAAGAACGATCCCATGACGAAGGCGAAAGCGCGCGCAATGCCAATAAGTAATTGAACCTGCCGATACGCAGCAAGATTATTCTCTGCCGTCAACGTATTAACACATGCTTCCACCGCTTCTTTTGCGGCTGCGCGATCCATTCCCACGCCAACTTTTTGAATAGCGCTACAATGCCACGCAGAAGCTTCAGGTGACGGCGGAACAACATAAACGGAAAGAAAGAGGGCGATGGTCAGAATGCCGATCAACGGCAGGATAGACCAAAATTGCTTCGTCAGGTAAGCATTCGCGCCGGATTTGATGGCGCCCCAGACCTCCTGCATTTTTTCCGTTCCTTTATCCTCATTGAGGATTTGGGAGCGTAAAAAAATCGCGTATCCGAGCCCGAGCCACGCTACGGCAAAGACGGCCCAAATCGCGATCTGTTCAAAACCGGTTAATCCCATTGTGAACATGAAAGGGTACTCCTTCTACAGAGATGAAAAAATAAAGGCTTTCGCATTTTAAGCAGGAGGATTTTACAGGCGGGGGGAGTTTATGTCAAGAAAATGGGTTTGAAGCGCATGGTTGCGGCAAAGTCAAACGAACGGGCTTCCTTTGTAAACAGAACGCACGGAATGGACGGATTTTTTTAAAGCGCTCCGCTCTTTCCTCGGTTTTCCTGTTCATCCATATACTAAAACTGGACTTACGCAAAACTCCCAAAACTTGACCGCCGACGGCAGACTGCGGTCTGTCGTCGGCGGTCAAGTGCTGTAGAAACGAATGATTTTGCGTAAGTTCTATAAAAATAGTTTTTGTCAAGCGACTTCGCTATAGCCATATTTAAATTTGACGCGCAGGCAGTCGCGCATCCACGCGTGATGATCGAAGAAAAAAGTGTCGTACCTTCACCTCATTCGCGTCTTATACTATACTTCGACAAGTGATGAGAATTGGAGCGCACGATCATTGATGCCCTTAGACGGAAAACCCATCCGCCGCTCGAAACGCCCCTGGAAAGTGGCGGTGCTTGCCAACATCAAAGACGATGAACATCCCAAACCGGAGGGAGTCCCGCCGGATGCTTTTGCCGACTTCGATCACATCGAAACCGTCGAGTCGCTTCGTGCCGCCATCGAAACAGACGGACACAACACGGTCTTTATCGAGGCTGACAGGGAACTCCCCTACAACCTCCGCAAAGTAAAACCGGATATTTGTTTGAATATCGCCGAAGGACTGGGGGGAGATGCGCGCGAGGCGCAAGTGCCCGCCCTTCTCGAAATGCTCGCCATTCCTTATACAGGGTCGCGCGTGCTTGCCAACGGCATATCGCTCGACAAAACGCTGACCAAACGCATCTGGCGCGACCGCCGCCTGCCCGTGGCTCCCTTTCAGGAGTTTACCTTCGGCGACGAACCGTTGCGTCCCGAATTGAGATTCCCGCTTTTCGTCAAACCCGCCCGCGAAGGGACAGGCATGGGCGTGGATATGAAAGCCATCGTCAAGGATGAAGCGGAATTGCGCGAACGCGCCGAGTACATCATCAACACCTATCAACAACCCGCGCTCGTCGAAAATTTTTTACCGGGGCGCGAATTCACCGTTGGCATCCTGGGACGCGCCGACGCCAAACTCTACTCCCGCCACCCGGAATGGTACGAAAAAGACGGCTTCCACCGCTTCCCTGTTTTGGAACTGGATACCGGAAACACCGAAGGACCATGGATCTATACCAACGAAGCCAAATCAAAAGATGTCGGTCCTGAGGGAAACGAAGGTTTTTTTTGCCCGGCAAATGTAGACCCCGAATTGGAAAAGAAACTCAAACATCTTGCCTACCGCGCGCATAACATTCTCAACGTGTTGGATGTCTCACGTACAGACATCCGTCTGGACGAAGACGGCAACCCGCGCCTGATCGAGATCAACACCCTGCCGGGGCTGACGCCCAATTACAGCGACCTCTGCCTGCAAGCCGCCGCCGAAGGGATCGGTCACACAGACCTCGTATTGGAAATCCTCTACCTCGCCGCCGGGCGTTGGGGAATGCTTGAGCCGAGGGAAATCGAAGAACCGAAAAAGAATGGCAGATAAACAAGACCGCGGAAAATCCGCGGTCTTGTTTGAGGTATATAAAATCAAACTCCCTGATCTAATCGTCTTCCCCTTCTTCTTCGCCTTCATCCTCAAAATTATTGCCTTCATGACAGGAAACACAACTGGATTGAAAAACAGATGAGGGATGACAATCGCGGCAGGATGCGCCACCGTGGTAAATGCCGCTTCCCTCTTCATCCACGCGCGGCTCGGGATGAGATTTGTTGAATCCAGCTGGCGACCACGAAACCACGGAGTGGCAAGACGCACACTCCGAGCCAAATGCCCCCGCGTGAAAGCCGGGGTCTTGGTGGCAGTTAATACAGGCAAAGGAAAGCCCACCAAACGTGTCTGCCACATGACAGCGGTCACATTCCAAACGGGCATGACCGCCGTCCAATGGAAAATTGGTAAGGCCATGATCAAAAGTTGCATCCTCCCAATCAGACGGGTTGTGGCAGGTCTCGCATTGCCTTCCATTCGAATCGTTATGCGCATCATCTCCGCTGTGGCAAGAGTAACAATCTACCGGGGTGTTTTCATAAACATTATCAATATGACATTCCGCACAAGCAACTTCGGCGTGCTCCCCTTCCAATTTAAACCTAGAGAGATTGTGGTCGAAATTCGCATCCTCCCAAGCGAGCGGATTATGACAGGACTCACAGTTCGTCCCGTAACTGCCGCGGTGCTGGTCGTCACGCGCATGGCAGGCGTAGCAATCCTGCGGCAGGGACTGCAAATCTGCCATAGTACGGGCATCAAGGTGACACTGAGTGCAGCCTGCATCAGCATGTCTGCCTTCGAGCCTGAAAATGTAGGCGTCGTGATCGAAATCCCCAAAGCGATCAACGCCGTCGTGACAGCCAAGGCAGCCGGAGCCAAACGAAAGCAAATGAGCCTGGGCGAAGGCAATGTCCATGTCGCTGTGACAGGTTTCGCACGAGTCGGAGGCGAAGGTGGTGATATCCTGGCCGTGGCAATCGTCACAGGTGATCGGGTCGCCGGATTCTTTCGTCTGGTGTTCATTCAGCGAAAAACCAAGCGTCTCATGCGGGAAGGTGCTTTCGCCAAGTTCGGTCAGAGGTGCGGTCGCGCCGCGATGTTCGCGATGACAATCGCGGCAGGCAAAACTGGGAGCTTTTTGAGTAATGCCGCCGTGTAGTTGAGCCACGTCGAGCATTTGGCTGGCAATGTCGGTGTGACAGTCAAGGCAGAGGTCTGCCATGGTGGTGCGTTCCCACGGCGCGGAGTGACACGTTTTGCATTCCTGAATTTGGGCATGAGAATCCACACCACCGATAAGCTCGCCCGGTTGGGCATTCAACGCGCCAGAACTAAACATCTCCCCTCCACCGGCAAATGCGACGCCAGCCAGCAGGAAGAGGGTAATGAAGGCGGCAATAAAGCCAGACCCCGTGAGACAGCCGAGACGATTGTTTTTATTCATATCCCCTCCTACTTAAGAAAGGTTGCGTAATACATTGCGCCGCCGATGTGAACGAAAGCGGAAATGAACAAGGCAATGCCGATGGGAATGTGGACGGTATGCCACAGCGACATCATCCGCCGCGCCCGGTCGAGCGCCTCCTGCGAGAGCGAGCCTTTGATTTCAAGCCCATCCAGGTTGCGCGGAACGCGGGTGAAGATGTAGCGTCCCACGAAGCCGCTGAATACAATAATGAAGGTCAGCAGAGTTGCTACGCCTGCAAGCCCATTGAACTTCCATGATGTATGCAGAAGAACCATGAACGGACCGACCAGCCCCATGAAGATGTGGAACTTCAACCAGGTGGACATGCGCCCAAATGCGGCGCTGCGGCTCCGTTTGCGCAGGCTGTACAGCGTTTCGGTCATCAACATCAAGATAAAGCCGAGGATTCCCAACGTATGCCCGAACAATTCACCAGCGGCTGGAATTTCGCGCGCCCAAAAGGAGAAAAGCCCGTACCCGGCGGCTATGAACGTACAAGTGACAAATGCAAGCCAAAGTTCAATATTTCCACGTAACATTGTGCCCTCCCGAGGCAATTGATTTCATAGAATTTCGTAAAGCGGCAAGGAAGGATTCCAGAATTCCTACTTCTGGAATCCTTCAAGACCATCAGCGGTTTGCAGGTAAAACCTGCAGAATCCATATATATACTGAACACGGGAACAAATTGCGCTTTTTCCAGTTCGAGTTCTTGACGCAAAGGCGCAGAGGCGCGAAGGAAAACCCTTTGAATCTTTGCGACCTAGCGGCTTTGCGTTAAAAAGAAAACCGCAATTAATAACCGCGCCGAGGATAACCGTTCACTTCATTGAACCGCCGCCAAATGTTTCGACCAGAAGTCAATCACCACATCGGCGACCTTGGCGTCTTTCACAAGCAGTTTGTCGCGAATCGCGGAGATGTTGATTCTCTCGGTAATGATGCGTTGTAAAGGCATGGAAAGTTTTTGGTCGCCCATCACCACCGCCCCAATCAATTGGCTTTCACCCACCAGCAGGCGGACCGGATTCACATCGAACCCGCCCTGGGTCACGATGGCATCCGGCAGTTGACGCCAGGTCTCACTGTCGCCTCTTGCAATTCCGACCACATCGTCATCATGTCCCGTCCCAACCGCGCCGATGATGGTCGTGGTCAGCCCGGCAAGGCGGGTGACATTGAATGGCGCTGCTTTGATATAGGCTTTACGTTCGCCCGCCATGTTCAAACCTGCGGCATATCCCTGTTCACGCGCAGGACTCCACAAACTCTCCAGCACAGATCGCCCCGTAAGCGGATCGTAGACCTGCGCCGCGTCGCCTGCGGCGTAATTATCAGGGTCGTTGGTCTGGAG
>DAOTXI010000684.1:0-5204 GCA_034435475.1 Anaerolineales bacterium | reverse complement strand
GGCGCGCACCGCCTGCATGGTTTCAGGTCTGACGGCTTTGAAGTTATCCGTCAACGCACAGTACGGTCCTTCGCAGGAATATTCCTGAATGAGCGGGTCAACAGTGATGTCCCACTTCATGTTCGGTGTGAACGGCGATATCTGGTAACTGCCGGAGGTCTCGAATTCGGTCACAGTGAAATCCTGCGGGTTGAACCACATCGGCACGACGTTCCCATCCCCATCAGTGACCTGACGCACAATGGTCGGCTGCATGACCTTGCCGCTGTTCGCCACCGTCATGCCAGACATCAAGACCTGCAAGGGGGTCGCCAACACATAGCCCTGACCCACGCTGGCAATGTAGGTGTCGCCGGTGGACCAGTTCTCGCCGGTGTTGATGCGCTTCCACTGCGGGTCGGGGATCAAGCCGTCCTGTTCGCCGGGGAGTTGAATGCCGGATGTCTGGTCGTAGCCGATTGCCCGGGCATACTGTTGCAGGCGTTCGATGCCCAAGCCCTGCGGGATTTCATCTTCAAAACCGCCGCCGAGTTTGTAAAAACACACATTACTCGAGTAGGCGATACATTGTAAAAAACTGATCGCGCCAAACCCCTCGGGGTTTTGGTCGAAGATGTGATCAACGAACGGGCGCGTGTTGCGGTCAGTACACGGGTCGGTGGGATTGAAACGCTCGCAGAGCAACAGTTGACCCGGCGCCTGGACAATATCATCCAGCGCAACAACGCCTTCGTTGAACGCGCCCGTGGCTGTGGAAAGTTTGAAGGTGGAACCAGGCGGGTATTCGGCGGAAATGGCGTTGTTTAATAAAGGCTTGCGCGGGTCCTGGCTCAACTGTTCATAATAATAGGCGGGAATGAAACGACTTAGCCGGTTATTCTCATAGGTTGGGTAGGAGACCATGGCGAGAATTTCGCCGGTCTTGGGATTCATGGCAATGATCACGCCACTCGAAATACGCACCTGACCAAAGTAAGTATTCCAAAACTCGATCTCCTCCAGAAGGGTTGCTTCGGCGGCGGCTTGCAGGCGCGTGTCAATGGTGAGATGGACGTTATATCCTGGAACCGGGGCGATGGGCGGCTCAAGGTTGCGGATTTCCTGCCCAGCCACATCCACTTGAACCACACGCAGTCCGTTTCGCCCGGCGAGGATGTCCTGTAGTGAGGTTTCGACACCCGAATACCCGATCTTATCGCGATTGGGGACAAAACCCTTCGCGCTTAACTCTTCTTCCAGCGATGCAGGGATCGGTCCCAAAAATCCGATGATGTGGGAGGTCAACGACCCCGTGGGGTAATCGCGGATCGGTTCGATCTCCACGCTCACGCCGGGCCAGTCCATCTTCTTTTCCTCGACAATGCGGGCGATCTCCTCCGAAACGTTGCACTGGATTTTCACGGCGCTGTATGGTGCAAGCGTATCCTGCAATGCCACCAGTTGACCGATGCTTGGTCCGGTTACACAGGCGGCGAACAGTTTCGCCTCTTCTAATTCGTCCTCGGTCATCAAGCCGCCGGGGACTTCGAGGATCAAGCCTTCAGTGGGAGCATCGTCGGCGACGAAATTTCCAACGGGAACACCGACCAAATTCGACAATTCACGGTAGATGCGCTGAATATCGGAGGGGTCTTCGGGCAGGTTGGCGGGGGTGACAACCACATTGTATGACGCGATATTCCTCGCAAGGATGTATCCGTTGCGGTCGTAGATAATCCCGCGCGGCGCGGGGATGCTGATGTCCAAAGTGTAATTGTCAACGGCGCACGTGCGATATAACTCGCCATTAAGCAATTGCAGGTTGACCAGCCGGGAGATGAACCCGGTCAGGGTGAGTGTAACCGCGATATAGATCAGCCCCAGCCGCCACGGCTCAAAACGGAGGGGGCGTGATTCGGAACCTGCACTCATGACTTCTCCTCAGCCGGGTAGACCCATTGGGACACCTCGCGCATAAATGAATAGACGGGAATGGAAAGCAGCATATTCAGCAGCAGGCTAGGGAGAGTGATCAACCCCATCACTTCACCGAAGGTAAAGGATGTTCCCAAAGATCTCAACACAATGAAAGAAAGGATGTGAAAGAAAAGTGTCCCAAAGAACACGACGCTGAACATGGCAAGCAGGGGAGCCTGCCATACCCGCCGCCGAAGGACTTGCGCCAGAAGCAGGACTCCGAAATATCCGATAATGATGACAGGGAGCGGCAGACGGGAAACGAAACCGGCAAACAGGCAGGCAACCGCGCCCCAATGCCAGGAACTGTCAACCCGGTCCTGCAATGCCCAGGCAGCCAGCATGATCAGGGTCAGATCGGCATAGCCGGAAAGTAAACTAACCTGACTAACAACCGAAGTTTGAAGGATCACCGTCATGGCAAGCAATGGAAACGCGATCAGGTTTCGCATGGGCAGGTCAGGGGATCGGGGTTATCGCCGGTTCGAGCGGGGCAATATCCACCGGGCGGAAGTTGGTGATGACCAGCACGATCTCGAGGCGGGAAAAATCAACGGCGGGTTGAACCGTCGCCTGTTGAAACAACTCAAATTCGAGGGCGCGAACCGTCACCACTTGTCCAATGATGAGATCCGCCGGGTATCCTCCACCCAAGCCCGAGGTCAGGATCAAATCCCCCGCTTCCACAGTTGCGTTTTGCGAGATCAGGTCGAGGGATACGTCACCGGTAACCGACCCATACAAGACGGCGGTGGTGTCGGCGTTCTGCAAGTACACATTGACCGAGGAAGCCGGGTCGGTGATCAACTGCACGCGTGAGGCGTCGGCGATGACGGCGTCCACCCGTCCAACCAGACCCTGATTCGTCACCACAGGCATTCCGCGCCTGATGTCGTCATTGGAGCCGCGGTTGATGATGATGTAATGAAGGAAGGGGCTTGGGTCGCGACCGATGACGGAGGCGGCTTTATAGGTGCTTTCTGGGTTCGAGCGGGAGAAGTCCACCAGGGCGGCGAGGATTTCGGTCTCGTTCACACGTTGCTGCAATTCGATCAATTGCGCCTGCAATTGCGAGACCTGCGCTTCGAGTTCGGCGTTGCGCTGACGCAGGGTGACGATGTCGCGCGGAGCGGTGACAAAATCCTGAAAGCCGACAAAACGGCTGGTGATCCAACTTTGGATATCCACCAGCGCGGCAGTCAACCCGCGGGAGGCGGACCCAAACGCGCCGCCAAAAGCAAGCACGAGGATGCCGCCGATCACCAGGAATACGATCGTCGTTTGAAGGGAGCGGGAGTTCATTCCAGCCCTTTCGATAACAGGCAAGACCGGCGCGAATATAAAATCATCGCCGATAAGAATACCATAACTGATTGTTCTGGATTAAGAGGAGGTGAGTATAAATGGCGAACTAAACGTGGCGGGTGCTGCCGCGCTCAAGCCCGATCAAATAACGGGTCAGGTTATCCAAATCTTCAAAGACAAGCGCCGCGCCGCGCGCCACACAAGTCAGCGGGTCTTCCGCCACCCATACCCGCAGTTTCAATTCATCGGTAAGACGTTCGGCAAGCCCCTGCAAAAGGGCGCCGCCGCCGGAAAGGCAGATGCCGATGTCCATCAGGTCAGATACGATCTCCGGCGGGATTTCATCCAACGCGTCGCGCACTGTGTCAATGATGACCTGCACAGAGCCGGAAAGCGCCTCACGAATTTCAACGGAGGAAACTTCCACCGTTTCTGGCAAGCCTGTTACCAGGTTGCGTCCGCGCACTTCCATTGTCTTTTCGGGCTGCAATGGGTAAGCCGAACCGATCTGCCATTTGATCTGTTCTGCAATGCCGGCGCCGACAAGCAGGTTGTATTTGTTCCGCAGGTATTGCAGGATGTCCTGATCCATTTCGTCGCCAGCCACACGCAGGGAGCGCGACGCCACCACCCCACCCGTGGACATGACCGCCACTTCCGTTGTGCCGCCGCCGATATCCACGACCATCGAGCCTCGCACTTCGCCGATGGGAAGCCCGGCTCCAATCGCCGCCGCAATCGGTTCTTCGATCAGCATGGCCATTCGCGCGCCCGACGCCATGACCGCGTCGTATACGGCGCGTTTTTCAACCTCGGTCACGCCGGTGGGCAGACCAATGATGACGCGCGGACGCGGCAACGGGACCACACTCTGTTCGTGGACTTTACCGATGAAATATTCGAGCATAACGCGGGTAACATCGAATTCCGCAATCACCCCATCGCGGATGGGACGCACCACCATGACGTTTGCAGGCGCGCGCCCGACCATTTCCTTGGCTTCCAGCCCAATGGCAAGCGGCTGGCGCAATTTCTTATCCACGCTCACCCAGGACGGTTCGTTGATAACGATACCCTTCCCGCGCACATGGACCAGCGTATTGGCGGTGCCAAGGTCAATGGCAATATCCAGAGAAAAAAGGCCTAACAGCCAGTTGATTGGGTTGAAGGCCAAAATCGGCTCCTATGTGTCGGGGATGGTCCAGGCAAAACTTCCGCGTCATTATACCATGAGGGGGATTCCTGTTATTTTTTCTGGGTTTGCCCATAATCAGGTAGAATCGTGAAAATTTTCAAACCGGAGGAATTTATGTCCAAATTTGCAATTGTCACTGACAGCACCGCTTATATCCCGCCAGACCTGGTCCAAAAGCATGGGATCACTGTCACCCCGCAGGTCTTGATCTGGGAGGAAAAAACATACCGCGACGGATTGGATATTCAGCCCGCCGATTTCTACTCAAGATTGAAGACCGCCAAAGCCATGCCGTCTACATCACAGGTCTCCCCCGCTACCATGCAGGAAACCTTCCAGGGAATTGTGGATAAGGGATTATCTGTTCTGGGTATTTTTATTTCGTCGAAACTTTCAGGCACGCTTCAATCTGCAATGCAAGCCAAAGACATGATGGGAAGCGCTGGAGAGAAAGTGACTCTCGTTGACAGCCAGTCCACTGCCATGGCGCTTGGTTTTCAGGCGCTTGCCGCAGCGCGAGCCATGGAAGCGGGAGCCAGTCTTGCAGATTGCGCCGCGATGGCATCCAAAGCCCACGAGCGGACGGGAGTCTACTTCGCCGTGGATACGCTCGAGTTCTTGCACCGCGGCGGGCGCATCGGCGGCGCGCAGAGATTCATCGGTTCGGCATTGAATCTCAAACCGATCCTGGCGGTGAAGGAAGGCAAGGTCGAGGGTGTGGAACGCATCCGCACCAAGGGCAAGGCGC
>DAOTXI010000683.1:0-5095 GCA_034435475.1 Anaerolineales bacterium | reverse complement strand
AGGGGATGACGATGTAATCGCCCTTGTGGAAGGGCAGGTTTCCAAACTGCGATTTCAGCGTTCCGCTGCCTTCATGCACCCACCATGTCTCGTAGGCTTGCGCGTTGCGGTAGAAATACGTCATGCTGTTCTTCGAACGTGAGACACCGAGGATGACGTCGTGATTGCCGAGGAGTGGAATCCGCCCGGCAAGCGGATCCGCTCCGAGCGGAGTCTGAGCCGTCTTCAGGGCGCGGTGACGGATCGGTCCGAAGTCCACATATTCGGGTTGGGCGGGTCCGAGGTCGCGAGTCTCCTTGATGCGCGGCGGCAGGAAGTGATGATAAAGAATGGATTGGATGGAGGAAAATCCCTCCAACCCCATTACTTCTTCGCGGTAGAGTTTGCCGTCGGGTTTTTTGAATTGGGTATGGCGTTTGTGGGGGATCTTTCCAAGCGTGTGATAGTAGGGCATGGTCTCTCCTTATTCTTCTAAAATGACGATGGATGAAATCAATTCATCCAATACTGTAAGGGGCGGCGTGAATTGGTCGCCTGTGGCAGATTCTACGCGCGAATTGACGGTTTGATAATAGGCTTCGAATTCCTCCGGGGTGGTCAATGGCTGCCCGATGAACTCGGCGAGAAAGGGCGCGTCCACGGTCATGAGAAAGGAGACGAAATATTTTTCATCATCCGTCACGCCCTGGTACATATAGATCAATGATGTGTCTGCAAGCGGGTCGGCGGAAAAAGATTTGGTGAACAGATAGCGATAGCCACTCCCGTTTTGAAACGTCAATTCGATGAGTTGCGCGTCGATCAGGCTTCCGGCTCCCGCCATGCGCGGAAAGTCTGAATGATGATCGCTTTGCCCGTCGAGGACGGCGTACAGCGATTCGAGCGCGCCGGTTTCGAGCGCGTTGATCTCTTCGGCGCGGAAGACGCGAATGCCATTGGCGGTAAACTCCCCCGAATCACCGGGGTAGCCTGTAAAGAGGATGCGCGCATTTTTCGGGTAGGGCAAATCGAATGGAGCCTGCGGTTCATACACGTCCAGCACGCTGGTGGTGATGCTTTGGGAGAATCCTTCGGGATAATCGAAGCCGACGGAGATGCCCATCTTGTCGAAGCGGATGACGTTCTGCGCCTCATTTTGTGACTGTGGAGCGGACTCTGTTTCTGCGGGCTGAGTCTCTGCTGGAGCCTGCGTCGCAGACGGCGCGGCTGTTGCTTCCCCGCTTACTTCAACCTCAGGCGTCGAACCAGCCGAACAGCCTGCTGTCAGTATCATGAATAAAATCACCATTACGCGAACACGGACTTTCATCTGTCACCTCGCAGGTTTATAGTCGCTTCACTTTACCATAAATACCCGCCCGTTTGGACCTCGCCGCCTCGTGAGTTCGCAAAGGTTGTCTCTGTGGTTCATAGAACAAGCATGATGCAAATTAACTACTCGTCTTGCGCGCGTCTGCGTTTTCCTTGCGTTTTGACTGCCAACGGCGGACCGCGGTCTATGGTCTGCGGTCGGCAGCCAATATCTGTAAAGAAACATTCGACGATTTACTTATTACCTATTACCCATGTTCTGTTAACCATTCTCCGCTAAAATACCTGCTGAAATAAGGAGAAAAAACCATGGGCGTCATGATGCAGACCTTCTACTGGGACTGTCCTAAAGAAGACAATAAAGAATTTCAATGGTGGAACTACATCAACCGCGAGATACCGGGGCTGGCAAAGGCTGGGTTCACCTCCCTTTGGCTTCCACCCGTCCACAAGGCGGCGAATCTATTTGGACCTTCGATGGGCTACGACCCATATGACTATTACGACCTCGGCGAGTTCGACCAAAAGGGAACCATACCGACCTGGTTTGGAACGCGCTCAGAGTTGGATCAACTCATTGAAAGCGCGCACAAGCACGGGCTGAGTCTGATCGCGGACATGGTCCTCAACCACAACTCCGGCGCCGACGCTCAGGAGGTGAATCCCATCACTGGGCAGAATCGCTGGACGGTCTTCAATCCCAAAAGCGGAAAGTTCCCACGCAACTGGGAATCCTTTCATCCCAGCATGTATGAGTCATGGGATGAAATGACCTTCGGCGACATGCCCGATCTCTCGCATCGCAACCCCTACGTCTACGGCGAATTGCTAAAACTTGCCCGCTGGTTGATCGAAGAAGTTGGCTTCGACGGATTCCGCTACGACTTCGTCAAAGGTTTTGCCGCCGCCACCGTGCAAGCGATTCAAGAATATCGCTACATGAAGAACGGCGCGTATCACAAACCCTATGGCGTGGCGGAGTATTGGGACAACACAGGCAACACGCTCCACTGGGTCAATCAGGCGAACTACTCCAACTCCAACCCCGTGGATGCCTTCGACTTCCCCCTGCGCGAACTGCTCAAAGGCTTGTGCGACTCGTACGGCTTTAGCTTGAAGAACCTCGTCCTTGGAGACTCGATCCTCAAAGCCCAGCCGCAGACCACCGTCACCTTCGTCGAGAACCACGACCTGCGTGACGAGGGCCGTCCCATCACCAACGACAAACTGCTCGCCTATTCCTACATCCTCACCCATGAAGGCTATCCCTGCGTCTTCTGGAAGGATTACTTCAACTACAACCTTGCCCTGCGCGACACCCCCAACGGCATAGACGCTCTCGTATCCGCGCATGAAAAACACGCGGGCGGCGATACTTCCGTTTTGCATCTCACCGACGACCTCTACATCATGCAGCGCGGCGGATTTGATTCCCAACGCGGGCTGATCTACGTCCTCAACAACCGCGGCGACGACTGGCGCGGAGCCTGGGTGGATACCCAATGGAGGAACGCCTCTTTCTCACCCGTTGCCTGGTGGGGCAAACTTGACCTTTCGCGCCCCGCAGACCAATCCACCACCTCCGACGGTCGAGGTCAATTCTTCGCCCCTGCAAGAGGATACGCGGTTTATGCGTTGAAGTAAAAAGATTCCGGCATACGCATTGGATAAAAATTGCGATGCCCATATTGATTCCGCAATCGTATTATCACAAATCCATTCGGCTTCGGCTGTATAATCTTTACATGGGTAAGTATGGGTTTCTCATTCTCGCTTGACAAACCCCCACCATGTCACGCTGAACGGAGCGGCACGCGCGCCGCAGTTCGGTGAGCATCTCTAAAACGGCATTTGAGACCCTACGGTCCCTGAAAAGCGCTTCCTCAGGGCGGCATGAAATGGGTATTGAGAAAGCCATGCACGGGTAAGCTGGATCAGGAGATGCGCCGCGATTGGTTTATTATTGCCTGTTGATTCCATGAAGCTTACATACAGGACCATCAATGAGCGCAGAGAACGCCGAACAAATCTTCAGTAAAATAATCGAGGCAATCCCGGATGCCGCCATTGTTACAGACCGGCAGGGGGTCATCACCGGGGCGAACTCTCATGTGGGGGAGTATCTCGGCTATTGCATTAAAGAACTGACGGGACAGCTGCTGGAGATCCTGATCTCTCCCGCTCTGCGTGATACACATACCAAACTCCGCCAGGCATTTTATAAGAATCCCACAGTCCGCCGCATGGGCGAACGCAGGGAATTGACTGTCCGGCACAAAGACGGAACCCTGCTGCCGGTGGATATCAGCCTGAGTCCGCTGGAGATTGGGGTCAATCTCTACGTTCTGGCAGTCATGCACGACATCCGCATCCACAAGGAAATGGAAGCGGCGCTCAGGGAGGGCGAGGAAAAATACCGCCTGTTGGTGGAAAACGCCTCCGAAGTCTTTTACCAGATCCAACTCACCGACGACCCAAAAGAATGGAAAGTTCTATTCATAAGCCAGCAGATCGACGAAGTGATGGGGGTCAGTCAGGCGGATTTCATTACCAGCCCGCAATTATGGTTCGAATCCATTCACCAGCAAGACCTGTCCAATACCGTAAAAGCCACCCAGGAGGTCATTGCAACCGGCGAAAAAAAACTGCGGGTATACCGACTGCTCAATCGCAAAACCGGCGAATACCGCTGGATCGAAGACCATGTCGTACCCCGCTTCGATGAACGCGGGCGGGTCATCGGTTTTCAGGGCGCAATGCGCGACGTCACCGAAAGAGAAGTCAACACCAGGGCGATCCAGAACCCTGACCGACCAGCTCAAACATTACCTGACCAAAAGCCCGACCATCACCTACGCCCTGAATGTCCAAACCTCCACCTGGATACCCTTGTGGAAAAGCGAGAATATCTACCGCATCCTCGGTTATAGCGTGGAAGAATCGCTTGGCAATACCTGGTGGGAGTCCGCCGTACACCCGGACGACCTTGAAGCCGCTTTTGCTCGTGCAGATGAACTATATAAGAAAGACACGCTCATCCGTGAGTATCGCTTCCTGCGCAAAGACGGCTCAGCCATCTGGATCTATGATGAATTACGCCTCATACGCGATCAGAACGGCAATCCGCTCGAGGCCGTGGGCAGTTGGACGGATATCACCGAAAGAAAAAAGATGGAAGAAGCGCTGCTTGCCAGCGAGGAGAACCTGAGCAATATCGTCAACTCGGCTCCGTTCGGCGCTTTGATCTATCAACTGGAGCGCGACCGGATCAGACTCGTTCATGTCAACGATACTGCCTGCCAGGTACTGGGTATGGATCGTGAAACCCTGCTGGGCATCAATATCGAAGAGACCTTCCCTTCGCTCCATCGCACCGAAGTACCGCTTCAACTGCGCGAGGTGATCCGCTCTGGAATAAAGTTCAACGTGGACCAATTCCAATATTCAGACCTGAATATCAACGGGATCTTTGAGCTTCATGCGGTTCCGCTTGGAAAGAACCTGGCAGCCATCTTCTTCCGCAATATCTCAGACCTGGCTCAGGCGTATGAAGAAACATTGGAAGGCTGGTCGCGCGCGATGGACTATCGCGACAAGGAAACCGAAGGCCATACCCGGCGCGTAACTCAAATGGCCCTTGCCATCGCCCAGTCCATGGGGCTGACATATACCGAACTCATCCACATGCGCCGCGGCGCGCTTCTGCATGATATTGGAAAAATGGCAATACCCGACAGCATCCTTCTCAAACAGTCATCCTTGTCCGAAGAGGTATGGGTCATCA
>DAOTXI010000682.1:0-2721 GCA_034435475.1 Anaerolineales bacterium | reverse complement strand
GCTTCACGTTCGGGTAATGCACGCGGACGGTATGTCCGATGACGGCGTTCATCGTATCGGAATTGGTGACAACTGCCAGACCATCCGCTTTATCGACAGCCGCGCGGGACAAAGTATCAGCGGAGAGAGAGTCTCCTTCCACGGTGCGCCCCCGAAAGTCTGGGTGGAGGCGGTTGTACGCTTTGGAATTGGCGTCCACCACCACAACCTGGTGTCCATTGGTAAAGAGGCGGTAGGCAAGTTCCGCTCCGAACCTGCCGCAGCCTACGACGATGAAATTCATATCCATAACTCCTTAATGACCGGCGTGGTCGCCTTCGATTTCATGCACATGATAGGGCACGTTGGTGATGACAATGCCATGTTGGTTTTTCAATTGCGCCCGCAGAATGTCGGCAGTGTTGGTGTGCAGGGCGGAGGTCCAGCGATTGTCGGAGACGAATTCGGGCACGACCACGGTGATGATTTCGCCGGACTGTCGGTTCTCCGCGATGTTGGCGATGTATTCAAGCAGCGGCTCGACGAAAAGACGGTAGGGCGAGTCCAGCATGACAAGGCGGACGCCCTCCCCCCAGGTTTCCCATTTCTTGCGGGTCTTTTCCGCGTCGTCCGGTTCGATGACGATGTGCAGGCAGGTTACGTCGTCGGATAACATGCGCGCATACCGCAAAGCGGAAAGCGTTCCCTGATGCACGCCGCTGACCGGCATGATGACGCGGTGACGGTGAGTCTGCGGCGGGATGGTGCCGAAATTGTCGAGGGAAAGATTTTTGGCAAGGTTGCGATAGTGGATGTGGATCATCCAAAGCACGCCGATCAGGCTTGGAATCAGGATCAGTACTACGTATGCGCCATCCTGAAATTTGGTCACAGCAAAGATGAGCATCACGATCCCGGTACAGACCGCGCCGAATCCGTTGGCGATCATTTTGACGCGCCAGAGAGGGTCATAGGTCAGTTTTGCAACGCGGGTATTCGTATGCGCGGCATCCTCTTTTTGGTTCTGTAGCCGCCCGCTTTTCCACCAGCGTAATGCCATGCCGGATTGTGCCAGGGTGAAGGAAAGGAATACCCCAATGGCATAAAGCGGAATGAGCCGGGTGACGCTTGCCTGAAAGAGGACGATTAAGGCGGAGGAAAGAACTGCAAGCGCAACAATGCCGCGCGAATAAACAAGACGGCTGCCGCGATAGGTAAGCTGGCGCGGGAGAAAGCCATCCATTGCCATCAGGGCGCTAAGACGCGGAAACCCCGCATAAGCGGTGTTGCCTGCCAGGAGCAGGATGATGGTGGTGGCAAGGATGACGGCAAAGTAGAAAATTCCCTGCCCGCCAAAAACGGTGCGCCCGATCTGAGAGATGACGGTTTCCACTTCCGAGGGAGTTGCGCCAATCTGGCTGGCAAGGAAGGAGATGCCAAGGAACAATACGGCGAGGATGACAGCCATCCACGTCAGCGTGGCGGATGCGTTTTTACTGCGCGGCTCTTTGAAGGCGGTGGTCCCATTCGAGATGGCTTCGATTCCCGTCAATGCCGCTGTGCCGCTGGAGAAGGCATGTAAGACAAGGAAGGGCAAGCCAAAGGTTGTTATTCCATGCGCAAGGATTTCGGGCGGGTCAACGACCATTCCCAGAGTGCCGGTAAGATACTTGAACATACCGATGACAATCATGATGAACATGATGACAATGAAAGACATGCTGGGGATAGAGATCGCCGCGCCGGATTCGCGCACGCCGCGGAGGTTGATCAACATCAAAAGGAAAACGGCTCCCACTGCCAAAGGCACACGGTAATCGTACAATTCCGGGTAGGCAGAGACGATCTGAGCAATGCCGGAAGATACGGAGACCGATACAGTCAAAATATAATCCGCCAAGAGGGAGGATGCGGCAGTCAAGCCTGCCAGTTCTCCCAAATTATCGCGCGCCACAACGTAGGCGCCTCCGCCATCCGGGTAAGCATGGATGACTTGGACATAGGAAAGCGCCACAATGGCAAGCAGGACGACAATGGCAATGGAAATTGGGAAGACATACCCGAACGTTGCCGTCCCTGCCGCCGCAAGAACAACCATAATTTCCTGCGTTGCATAGGCATTGGACGAGAGCGCGTCAGAGGCGAATACTGCCAGCCCGACCACTTTGCCAATGGTTTCATGGGAGGCATCCGCTGTTGAAAGCGGACGCCCAATCAGCCACGATTGCCAGTTCCGTGTCGGCTTTATTTCTGTTCGACGTTCGATGATTGGGGTTTGTTTGTTTTCTCGATCGATCATACTCACCTGCTTTACAGGCAAAAATTATGCCCTTCCCGCGGAAGGACAAGCGAGGATTATAGTCCTGTTTTATTTTTTGGGGATGGTATAAACGGGGACTTTAAGGGAGTGTTCAAAGTTTGTTGGTTATCAGGCTCAAGCCGCCGTACCCATCCTGGGCATACATCTTCAGCGGCTTATTGAGACTAAATCCTTCCCCGAGGGCGGCGAAAGGAGCAACTCAACTATAAGTTTTTAGCGCGCCCCTCTTTAATCGGGAATTTCACGATTGCCAGCAAATTATATATAATGTACAATCCGCGCCAATCAAGGAATCATTCCCACATGCTAAATCTCAATCTCAAAACCACCCCCTTCCACGAACGGACGTCCGCGTTATGCCAGCCGCAGAATTGGCGCAAGTGGGCGGGCTATTTTGTCGTCGGCTCGTATGAGCATGTGCT
>DAOTXI010000681.1:0-2948 GCA_034435475.1 Anaerolineales bacterium | reverse complement strand
GTCACACCCACGGCGAAGGACTGGCGTGTAACGCCGCGCTCAAGCCCGATGTCTTGAAATTGATGCGCGGGAGTTGAGTCAAAATTCTGTACGCCGAATCAATCCTGACTTATAATCCAGACATGACAGAGGAAAAGAATATCCGCCTGCCTTACCGGTTGAAAGAGCCCTTCCTGAGCCAAACGGAAGCGGCTCTTTTTCGTTCGCTGACGGAGATGATGGGCGCGCGGTATATTGTCTGCCCGAAGGTGGCGTTGACCGACCTGTTCATGATCGTGCGCCCGAACGAGAATGTGCATTTCTTCAATAAAATTTTTCGCAAACACGTTGATTTTTTGCTGTGCGATCTCAAGACCTATGCCCCGGCTTTCGGCGTGGAGATCGTGAAGCCGATTGTCAAGAACGGGGTCCGCGAGTCGGATAAATTTATAGAGAATCTTTTCCTCGACGCCGGGCTTCCGCTGGTACACATCCCATCGGGTGAGCAATACGACCCGACGGATATCATCACCTTGTTTCGCCTGGCGCTGACAAAAGCGGGCAAACCGTCCAATGGAATCGACTCGGTGCCGAACTGCCCGGTCTGCGGCAAGATGATGATCCTGCGCATGGTTCGTGACGGCGCGCAAAAAGGGCGTAAATATTATGGTTGTGTAGATAACCCGCGCTGTTCCGGCTCGATCCAGATCTAATAAAGACGGCGGGGGGCAACTATTAAAAATGTCTTGCCAATTCAGAGGCGTAGGCTTTGCCGACGTTTTCGCGGTTTTCGATCAGCCAATCACGCAAACTGGTTTTGCAACGCGGCGGTTCTTTTGATATCAACAGATTCGCCATCAGTCCATCCACCTCCTCCGGGGTCAGCATTACGTCATTAACGAAGAGACTCAGGAATTGTGCCGCCCACAGCGCGAGACGCGGATGGAAGGGGATAAGCGGCGGGGTCTTCCCAACAGTTTTGCCGATCAACTCCACCATTTCCCTGAACGTAAATTCATCGGGTCCGACCGCGTCCCAAACATAATTATCGCCGCTATACACCGCGTCCACAGCCAATGCTGCCAGATCATCCACGTAGACAGGGGAGAGTTTATACAATCCGTCGCCCGGCAGACCAAAGATGGGAAACCGGCGTAATAACCAGGCGATGTTATTGATTAAGATATCCTCCTTGCCAAATAACACAGTTGGGCGCAGAATGGCGTAACTCATGCCTGATTCTGCAACAAATTTTTCATTGGCGGCTTTGCCCCAGAAATAGGGCAGGCGCGACTCCGCGGAAGGGTTGGTAATGCTGATATGGACGATGCGCTTCACCCCGGCTTTGACGGCGGCGCTCACCAGTTTGCCGGTATTCTCCACCGCTTTTGGCTGGGTGTTGCCGCCCTTGTCGAACCGGACCCAGTAGGTATTTACCAGCACGTCCACGCCGCGCAAGGTTGCGATTAATTCCGTTTCGTTGTTGAAATCCATAGGGAAGGCTTTTACTTTTCCGCCGAACGGATCGGGGCGATTTGGATGATTTGTCAGGGTAATGACATCTTCGCCGCGTTCGAGCAGACGCCTGGCGATGTATTTGCCTGAATAACTAAAGGCTCCCGTAATTGCGATTTTCATTTTGCCTCGGCTTTCGGAGTTCTGGGCGCGAACAGCGCAAAGAAGGAAACAAAGACCCCGATGCCGACCAGGGCAAACAGCATTGCGCCGAGATTGCCGCTTATCTTCCCTGCAACCTCAAAGAAAAGCTCCTCGTTGTTTGCCGCCAGCGGCTGGTAATTCAACGAGAACAATAGCGGAAGACCGAAAAGCAGGATGTTGGAAAATGCCGTCCAGAATTGCGCGCGGTCTTCCGTGCCGCAAAGGTCAACCAATATCCTTTTCAGGAACGGACGTAAATAGCCTATGATGAGGGCAACAATGATGAGGGTCAGGGTGATTTGAAGCGCGAAATATAAAATGGTATTCATGGGTTCTCCTATTTCAAGACGTTAAGTATTTTTGCTACATTCGATACCCCCAACTTTTCCAGTTTGATGACCGCGCTGGAGAGGCTGTCAATCGCGTCGAAAAATTCCTGCAGGGCTTTCATGCGTTTGCGGATGAAGTTCGCTTCCGCTTCATCGCCGGACACCGAGCCTGATTCGAGCTGGGTGAGCGTTTCCTTCACCGAGCGCAGGGCGCGGTCAAACTCGCTGTTCTGCCGTTCCTTGAGGATGGCGCGAATGGCGGCGTAGAAATCCGTCTCTGCCTCGTAGTAATCCTTGCGGTCGCCGAGTTTGCTCGAGCGGTGGACAAGTCCCATCCGCGCCAGTGTCCGCACTTCGGTGCTGATCGCGCCTTTCGTCAACCCGGTCTGCTCGACGATTTCATCAAGCGGCATCGGGGCAGGGGATAGATACAGCACCGCAAAGATCGCGCCCATGCCTTTGGGGAAGCCCCAAAAGCGGCTGATCTGGCTCAGGCTTTCGGTGAAGTCTTTTTTCAGTTGGGGAAGTTTAACAGTCATGAGATTCCTATATATACTACGTTTAGTTATTACTAAACGTAGTATATACCAGTAGGATTCTGTTGTCAAGAGCAAAAAAACCGCCGGGAGGGCGGTTTGAGGTGGCTTGCCTTGTGCGAGTCCGCTTTAGCGGGGTTTGTAGGGATAGCGCGGGGGTTCATCCCCGCGCGGTGATCAGGTAAAGAGAAATTCTAATGGACAGAATTCATCTCAGGCGGAAGTCTCATCCGGGAGACTGTTTTTACGCGGGGTTATGGCTTATTGCGGCGGAACATAAAATATGTGGAACAACTCCGCGCCGGATTTGCCTTGCGCGTCGTTCAAGTATTCCTGAATTTGTACCCGGAAGGTGATATGTTCTGCTTCATTTTTCTCGAAGCGGAATTCAACGAAGCCGTAATTAGGACCGGGGATATCTTCCCGCGGGATTTCGATGACGGCT
>DAOTXI010000680.1:0-1637 GCA_034435475.1 Anaerolineales bacterium | reverse complement strand
CGCCCTCCTTGCAATGATATTAATTCCTATAGCTCCCCGTCCCCTTCCAGGGATTGAAGGGATCGGTCTCTTTTGAAACCGCAGATTGCGCCCTGCCCCCAGTGAGAACCACATCCGCGAGCGCGGCGGCAATGAGAGCGTGAAGTTCGGGCTGCGGCACAAGCCACCCGCGAAATTCGGTTTCGACCCAGCGGGTTGAGACTTTGCCCTGCTTGAAATCCTCTGTTTCGAGGATGGCGCGCATGTAGTCAATATTCGTCGCCACGCCGTGGATGATGAAATCGTTGAGCGCGTTCTTCACGCGTTTGATGGCATCTTCGCGTTTGCCTGCATGGACGATGAGTTTTGCCAGCAATGGGTCGTAGTAGTGGGTGACTTCATCGCCAGCGGCAAAGCCTGAGTCCACGCGGATGCCGGGTCCCTGTGGTTGGATGAATTGCAGGAGTCTGCCGGCGCTGGGCAAAAATCCGGTGGATGGGTCTTCGGCGTAGACGCGGCACTCGATGGCATGACCATGTTGCCGCAGGTCACTCTGGGCGAAGGGGAATTTCTCGCCTGCCGCGATGCGAATCTGCCAGTGGACGAGGTCGAGTCCTGTTACCAATTCAGTTACAGGATGCTCTACTTGCAGGCGGGTGTTCATTTCAAGGAAATAATATTGCTGGCTTTTCGGGTCGAAGATGAATTCAACGGTTCCGGCGTTGTGATAATTGACGGCTTTAGCGGCGTTGACCGCAGCTTCACCCATCTTGGCACGCAGTTCGGGGGTGAGCAATGGGGAAGGAGATTCTTCGATGATCTTTTGGTGACGACGTTGCGCAGAACATTCGCGTTCGAAAAGATGAACAAGGTTGCCATGCTTATCGCCAAAGACCTGAATTTCGATGTGATGGGCTTCGGCGAGATATTTTTCAATGAGCAGGCGTTCATCGCCGAAGGCATTTAGGGCTTCGCGCCGGGCGAGTTCGATGGCTTCCCGCAACTCGCTTTCGACGTTGACCACTCGCATCCCTTTGCCGCCGCCGCCCGCTGCGGCTTTGATGAGGACCGGGTAGCCGATCTCATTCGCGGCTTTTAGAAATTCTTCGTATGTTTCCAACCCTTCAAAGCCAGGGACGGTGGGCACGCCCGCTTTCTTCATCAATATCTTTGACTGGGCTTTATCGCCCATGGCGCGGATCGAATCCGCTGAAGGACCGATAAAGGTCAGATGCGCTGATTCGACTGCGGCGGCGAAAGAGGCGTTCTCTGAGAGGAAGCCATAGCCCGGATGAATGGCATCGGCTTGTGAGTCGCGTGCGGCCCCGATTAAGACATCCGCATTTAAGTAGGATTCTTTCGGCGCGGCGTTTCCAATCAAGACGGCTTCATCGGCGAATTGGACGTGTTGTGAATTTTTATCCGCTTCGGAATAGACCGCAACCGTTTGGATGCCCAGCTCGCGGCAGGCGCGCATGATGCGGATGGCGATCTCGCCGCGGTTGGCGATGAGGATTTTATTGAACACGCAACAACTCCAGCAGTTCTTTCTCGCGTTCGGGTTTCAAGCCCGCTTTCAGTTCGTATCCTTCGGGGCGTTCGGATTCCCAATCGTAAATGTCTTTAATCGTCTGGGCGAGGGGCGTAAAGGTCAGCCC
>DAOTXI010000679.1:0-2767 GCA_034435475.1 Anaerolineales bacterium | reverse complement strand
GAAGCGCCCAGCCGCCCGAATAAAATATTTTCCTTCACCGTGCCGCTGAACAGGAACGGGTCCTGCAACACCATGCCCATCTGTCTCCGCAGGCTTTGCTGGGTCACCGTCCGCAAATCAACGCTGTCCACGCGCACACAGCCCGAGGTCGGGTCGTGGAAGCGAGCCAGCAGTTTGACGATGGTCGTCTTGCCCGCACCCGTCTCCCCCACAAGGGCAACCGTCTCGCCGGGATTCACATCCAATTGGATCGAATCGAGGACAAGGGTCGGGTCGTCGGAGTAATGGAAGGAGACATTTTCGAATCGGACTCCGCCCGTAATGGGTTGCATTTCAGAGGCATTCGCTTCATCCTGGACTTCGACCGGCGTATTGAGCAATTCCAAAATGCGTTCCCCGCCCGCCATCGTGGATTGAAGCGTATCGAAGCGCCGACTCAAATCGCGGATGGGCTCGAAGAAACGGTCAATGTAAAGCACAAAAGCAATCAAGACTCCCGCTGTTATGTTTTCACCCAGCACCGCCGTCCCGCCGACGTAAACCACAAGTCCCGTCGCCGCCGCGCCAAGCAGGTCAATTACCGGCGCGAAAAGCGAAGCGACCCAGACCGCATCGAGGCTCGTTTCGAGGTAATAACGGTTGACATGTCCGCTGAAAGAATCGTAGTTGTGTTGTTGGCGCGAAAATGCCTGCACCACCCGCACCCCGTTGACGTTCTCCGCGAGAACAGAGTTTGTCCAAGATACCGCCGCGCGGACTTTACGGTAATTCTGCCGCGCCGCCTTGCGGAAGGCAACGGTTGCCCAGACCATGAAAGGCAGGACGGCAAAAGTCAGCAGGGATAACTCAAGGTTGAGCGCGATCATGGCAATCACCGTCCCGACGATACCGAGCAGGTTGCGAACAATTGCCAGCACCGCCCAGGTGATGAACTCGCGCAAAGTCCCCACGTCGTTGATGACGCGGGTGATGACGCGTCCCACACTGTAACGGTTATAAAAACTGAGCGACAGTTTTTGCAAATGCGCGAACATGGCAGTGCGGACATCGTACAAGACATGCTGACCCACGCGAGCCATGATGCGCACGCGCCAATAATTAAATCCAAGTTGGATGATCGAGACGGCGAGATACGCCAGCACAATATTCCTCAAAGCCAGCGGATCTTTGGCGGTAATTCCCTCGTCAATGGCAAGTTTGACGAAATAAGGACCGGACACCGAAGCCGCCGTGACGATCACCATCATCACCAACGCCCAAAACATGCGCGTGTAATATGGTTTGAGGAATTCCAACAATCCGCCGGCAACTTTGGGGTCGTACCCCTTGTCCAGTTGCTCTTCAGACCTGGTAATGAATTCGGGAGGTGTGATTTTGGTCATGTGGTTAAGTAGATTGGTGGTTTGGTAGCTGGGTAGTTAAAAACAGCTTGTCAATCAGCCAGAATTGGAGCGTGGGGCATAGATCGTGTTTTCATGGGTCGGTTTTTCTCCCAAAATGGGCTGAACATCCGTCAGCGTTTCTTCACGTTGAACCAGTTGCAGGTCGTGAATCTCTTTATACAAACCGCCCGCCTTGAGCAATTCGCCGTGCGTGCCGCTTTCCACAATACGCCCTTTATCCATCACAAGGATCAAATCGGCGCGGCGCACGGTGCTGAGTCGGTGCGCGATCACAAAGGTGGTGCGTCCCTCCATCAGCACATCCAGCGCGGATTGAATCAATTTTTCAGTCTGCGTATCCACGCTCGAAAGCGAATCATCCAAAATCAAAATGCGCGGATTCATCAACAACGCGCGCGCAATCGCAACCCGCTGGCGCTGTCCGCCAGAAAGCGTCACCCCGCGCTCGCCGACGATGGTGTCATATCCGTTCGTAAAGCCTTCGATGAATTCATGCGCCTGCGCCGCCCTGGAAGCAGCCTCGATCTCTTTATCCGTTGACCCCGGTCTGCCATAAGCGATATTCGCGCGAATGGTATCCGAGAACAAGAGCGACGTTTGCAACACAATGCCGATCTGGCTGCGCAGCGATGTCAGCTCCACATCGCGCACATCGTGCCCGTCCACCCGAACCGCGCCCGACGTCGCATCGTAAAACCGGGGAATCAAATTCGCCAGCGAGGTCTTGCCCGAGCCGGTCGGTCCGATTAGCGCTACGATCTTGTTTCGCCCAACCTTCAAGTCAATACCCGCCAGCGAGCGGACCTTCTCATCCTGATATTTTAACGAGACGTTTTGGAATTCAACTTCGCCCTTCAATGCGGATAAAACCACCGCCTCTTTTTTGGACCGGATGCCCGGTTCCGTATCCAAAACTTCGAATACGCGTTGAGCGCCCGCCGCGGCTTCGCCGCCCGCGTTGACAAGACCCGTCAACGCCTGGGCAGGTTCGCCCATCATCAACAGATAGGCATTAAAGGCGACGACCGCGCCGATGGTCAATTCACCGGCAATAACCATCCGCCCGCCGAAATAGAGAATGAGAATTGTGCCAATGGTGATGAGCCAGTTCGTGGTCGGCATGATCTTTGCCCATTCATCAATGACGCGCAACCACTTGCGGAAAACGTCCATATTAGCAGATGCAAATCTGCGGGTCTCATATTCCTCCCTCGCAAAAGCGCGGACAACCTGCACACCAGTCACATTTTCCTGCAAACGGTTCGAGACCTCCCCCACCGCCTGATCCACAGCGAAGAATAATTTCCCGATCTTCGTCCCGAAACTTCCCGTCATCAGGATAAGCGGAATCATCGGAACGAGGG
>DAOTXI010000678.1:0-2426 GCA_034435475.1 Anaerolineales bacterium | reverse complement strand
ATTTGGGACCAGTGTAAGTTAGTTGGTAATTGGTAATTGGTAATTGGGTCTTTGTGCCAATTGGGAGGGAAGCCGGTTTGGTGATAATCGTGGGAGAAGTATTTGAGTTCGCCATTGAGAAGTTTGTTTGCTTCTTCAATGGCTTGGTTTGTGTCACATCGTCCTTCGACTACGCGACGAGAAGAACGTTCGTCGCTCCGCTCAGGACGGTTGATTTCATTGAAGAAAAATTTTGGAGCGTTTGTTTTGCGCCATGCGGCGTAGAAGTCTGAGTCGGAGGGGATGGAGGGGTGGAGCCAATGTTTGAGGGGACGATCATCCCATGCATATTGCGGTGTCTGCAGGCGGATGAGTCCGGTGCGGAGGCGGAAGGCATAGGCGAGGCGAAAGGCTGACCAGCGCAGACCAAGTTCGAGGAAGAGTGAAGCGAGGGTTTTAATCCGATTAAGCATGAGAAAAGAGTTTAAACACAAAGGGCACGAAAGTCACAAAGGTTTAAGAGATTTTACTTCGTGTCCTTTGTGTCCGTCGTGTTTAATTTTCTCACATATCGAGAGAGAATCAGCCAGATAAGCGGAAGTCCAATGATAATTAAGGGCGGGGCGTAGGGTTGCCCCCAGGACCAGGCGTAGGCGAGGGCGGCGGCGAGGAGGGTGAGGAGAATGTAGAGGGCGCTGACTTGGGCGTGTTTGTAGCCGCCGATGACGAGACGTTGATAGAGGTGTGTGCGATGCGCGGCGAAGACGTTCTCGCGTTTGCGGGCGCGGCGGATGAAGGTGATGCCCGCGTCCATGATGAAGGTCCACATCAGGAGGGTGCCGAGCATGAGGGCGTCGCCGCCTTTGTCGGCGGAGAGCAGCGGCAGGACGGCGAAGGTGGAACCGAGGAAGGTGCTGCCTGCGTCGCCCATGAAAATTTTGGCGGGTGACCAGTTGTGAAAGAGAAAGCCCAAACTGCCCGCGGCGATGGCGAGCGCGACCCAAAAGACAAAGGTTTGATTTGCGTTCGTGGCGAGGAACATCCAACCGAGGGCGGCAGAGAGCGCGACCCCGCCCGCAATGCCGTCGATGCCGTCCATGAAGTTGTAGGCGTTGGTGAGACCGACGATCCACAGGATGGTGATGATGAAGCCGACGATGCCGAGCGGAAGCTGCCCGAATAGCGGAATAGTCACGGATTTGAAATAGCCCATGCCGAGCACGGATGCGAGCGCGACCAAGCCTTGCACAGCAAAACGGACTCGCGGGCTGAGCGAATGGACATCGTCTCGCCAGCCGAGGTAAGCGATGACTGCGCCACAGACGAGGTAGATGAGGCTATGAGTGATGTTGGAGTTGACAGCCGCTATACATCCCGCCGCGAGGACGACGATGACGATGGACAAGCCCCCACCTCTCGGAGTGGGCGCGGAATGCGAACTGCGCTCGTTGGGATGATCCATGATGCGGCGGCGTTCGGCGTATTGACGGATGATCCAAACGCCGATAGCGGAGAGGGCGGTGAGGAGCGCGAAGATGAGGATGGAGGTCACGGGGGGTGATTCTAAACGAGAATTTGGTTGCGGCTTAATTTGGATGGTTGATTCTGTTTGGATAGATAACTTTGCTATCAATATAAGACTAATCTGATAAAATTCACCGGAGTAATAGTTAATAGAAAAAACAAAAACTTCTTCCGACCCTTTCCGAATTGTTGTGACGACATAATGAATAGATTGCGCAATCAAATTCATATCCACAAATTTGTTGAGGGCAGGCTGCCCAAGGAGATAGCAATGAATACATTTTTGCCGAACGGTCAGTTTTTGAATCAAGATGGATATAACATGGGTTACAGCACTACAATGTGGCAAAGTGGAAGTTTTCTTCCTCCACAACCAGCAATATTCCCATCCTATAATCAAGATCTTCGTGATCTAAAAACTTGGCAAGGTGGCTGGGAAATGCCAAAAGTTGACTACTGGAATTCACAGTCAATCTATGACTACAAAATGAAAACAACCTACTAATCCCAACCTAAAAGCACATCTGATTCTCAGGTGTGCTTTTTTATTTAACCTCTGGATACACTGAAACCAAAAACTCTAACTATGCACAACCTCCCTCACCTGCAAGTCCGAGTAGGCGACGCCTAGATTCGTCTCGCCGTTGGGTTCGGCGACCACGTGCAATTTGCCCATCTTGTAGCGATTATCTTTGAGCGAAGTTGCCAGCACACCGTTCAGGTACACGCGCATTTTTTCGCCGTCCATAATGACGCGCAGGCGATTGGTCACGTCCCTGCCTTTGCGGAGGGAGGCGTGAGAAAGTGTCTGAAAAGCTATTATGTCGTTAGTTTGCGGAGCATAAGTCTAATCATAGCCACATAGATGAAGGACTCGCTCGTTTCAGGTAAACGTTCATAATCTCTGGCAAGTCTTCGTTGGC
>DAOTXI010000677.1:0-17975 GCA_034435475.1 Anaerolineales bacterium | reverse complement strand
GTGGGGGATCGTCTTTGACGGGATATATATTCGATTGCTGTTATGGGCATCGTCGGTCTTTCTTCTTTCCTTTTTTCTTACCCATGGCGACTCGCCCATCGGATGGAAGCCGTTCCTTGCATCCCTTATCTTTGTATCAAGCGCGTTTACCATTGCCGTTTCTCTTCAAGGCGTTACCAATTACCCATTCTCGCTGGGCTGGTCCGAAGGCAACCGCATTTGGGATTATTCCATGTACTTCGGGCGCGGGCGTTATGGCATCGCCCCGAACCAGGATATTTATGTCCTGCTGGATAAGGGACGCATGTTGGTCGGAGGCATTCCGTTCCTGCTCCCAAACGTTTCCATCGAAACAGTGCGATTGTGGATCGGCTTTACGCTCATCCTTCCGTATTTCTTAATAGGTCTTGCCGCCTACATTGTTGCCGATAAAAATGTTCGTGCCTGGCTGTTGATGACCTTGTGGGTCTTCCTGTTTTTACGCCAGGGCCCCATTCATTCGCCGCTCGTCCTCGCTGCTGCGCTGACGATCGTTCTGTGGCGTAAACCCTTGTGGCTTTCGATCCCGCTTATCATTTACGCTGGATATTTCGCCCAGTCGAGTCGATTCACCTGGTTGTTCGCCCCCGGTCTTTGGATCGGGATGCTGGAGTTGGCAGGCGCATCGACCCTCGGCGGGAGGTTGGACCGCCGCCATTGGGTTCGGGCGATCTCTTTGGGCTTGTCCGGCGCCTTCGGCGGATACGTCCTCCCAAAGTTGATGCCGCTCCTGCACATTGACCTGACCACCACTGCCGATGTGACCGAGCAGATTGCCAGCACAGGCGTCACCTCAGACTTTGTCGCCTATGCCGTCACCGACCAGCCGCTATTATGGTATCGTCTGCTCCCCAACCCCACCTATGGAACGGGGATTTTGCTCGGCTTGCTCATCGCCGTCCTGCCAATTGCGCTAATTTTATTCTGGCTTTCCTCTTCCCAAAAATGGAAACTGAACATCTGGCAGAAACTTGCCATCGCCGGTCCGCTGCTTGCCTTCCTCATCGTTGGTTTGGTTGCCAGCACCAAGATCGGCGGCGGCGGCGACCTGCACAACATGGATATGTTTCTGGTTGGCGTGGCATTCGCGGTCTTCATTGCCTGGGTCAATGGCGGCAGGGATGCGGTGATGAATAACGAAATGCCGGGTTGGGTGAGGTTCGCTCTTGTTGCAGCGCTGGTCCTGCCTGCCGTCACCCCGGTTCGCCAACTGCGCTCCTTCGATTACGGCGATGAGATCAATACCTTGTTGGTGTTGACCGATAGAACGGAAACCGAAGCCAAATCCTTCGATATGCTGCCTGACAGCGCGACCGTCGCAACAGCGTTGACCGAGATTCAGGCGGCTGTCCATGAGTCCGAGCAGGCTGGCGATGTGCTTTTCATGGACCAACGCCAGCTGCTGACCTTTGGCTACATCCATGAGGCAAGGTTCGTCCCTGAATACGAAAAAAAGGTATTGATGAACGAAGCGCTCAGCACGAACTATGAATATTATTCGAATTTCTACCGCGATATTACCGACCAACGTTTCTCGCTCATCATTACCGAACCCCTGCGCACACCCATCAAGGACAGCGGCTACGAATTCGGCGAGGAGAATAATGCCTGGGTCGAATGGGTTTCCATCCCCGTGCTTTGTTATTATCAGGAAATTCAGACCTACAAAGAGGTCAACGTCATGCTTCTCGTCCCCAAACCTGTGCCGGATGATTGTTCGCAATACATCCCGCCGAGGAATTAAGTCGTGCTGCAAACTTCAGTTTGCGGCTTTGCAAGATAAATCTTGCGCTACTGAACCCCTATGAACCTTCGCTACCTTCTCCTTCGCCTCCTTCGCCACTTCATGCCGGAGGGACTTGCTCGCTTCCTCCTCAAACGCCGCTGGATCATTAAACCCGGCTTGGAATCCACCGATCCCTTCGCGGCCTCGCAGCGTTATGTCGAGACCTTGTCCGCGCGGGGCGTGGATATAACAAACAAGCGCATCCTCGTCTTCGGCTATGGCGGTCGTTTCGCCGTCGGCGTTGATTTAATAAGGCGCGGTGCGGCGCATGTGGTGTTATGCGATCATTTTGTATTGTTGGATACGGAACGCAACAGCGAGTTATTGTCAGAGTATGGGAGTTACCTGAAAGTGGAGCAGGGCGAGGTCCAGCCGCGAAGCGAATACATCAGTCTGCTTCATGGAGATATTCGGGAGGAATCCATTCAAAGAAAGGTCGCGCAGGCAGATATCATCCTCAGCACCTCGGTCTTTGAACATTTGGACGATGTGCCGGGCATCACCCATGCGCTTGCAAAGTTGACCGCGCCCGGCGGCATCCATTTACATTTTGTGGATTTGCGCGATCATTTCTTCAAATATCCGTTCGAGATGTTGAAGTATTCCGAAAAGACCTGGAAGGATTTTCTCAACCCCACCAGCAACTTGAACCGCTATCGTTTCACCGATTACAAACGCGTCTTCGAGGAAAATTTCGTAAAGGTCGAGTTTACTGTGCTGGAACGATTGATGGAGGAGTTCCACAAGGCAAAGGACAAGATCCGCGCGGAGTTCAAGACCGGCAAAGACGATGTGGACGCGGTCGCGCTCATTCATGTGATTGCGCGAGAGCCATACGGAGTGCAGCGTCCGCAGACTTTGCAGATGAAGATCGAGAGACGTTCGGGCGATAAAGGGAAACGTTAATGCAAAACAAAATCCATCTGTTCTTTTCAAAACGCGAATTCCTTTTGCCGCTGACCCTCTTCGCATTATTCCTTGCCGCGTCTTTGCCGGGCATCACCTGGGGCGCGCCAGCGCTGTGGAACCCCGACGAACTGGTCTGGCGCGTGGATATGGCTCTCAACGGCGCGATGCAGTTCGATGTGACCGAACCGGACTATAACTATCCGTCCCTGCCCAAGTATGTCATGTACGCCATCGGCTCGATCACCTACGGGTTGGGGCGGTCAAACTTTGCCTTCATCGTGGCGGCGCGGATTTTTTCCGCTTTGCTTGGCGCGGCTGCCGCAATTCTCACCTATGTCCTTGCCCGCGCGCTTGGCGCGCGAAAACGATTCGCCTTTCTCGCGGGGCTGCTTTACATTGTCAGCGCAGAGGCGGTGACCAACGCGCGTTTTGCCCACAACGACCTGTATTTGCAGTTCTTTACGATTCTATGCGCGTTATTCATTGTAAAGTATCAACAGACCTCATCATTGCGCTGGTTATATCTTTCCTTTTTTACCGTAGGTTTGGCGGCTTCGTGCAAATATACGGGCGGCAGCCTCATCATCTTACCGGTGGCGGTTTACCTCGGCGTGAATTGGAAAGACCTGCGTTCGCGCTGGCTTGCGATGATCGGCTGGCTGATTCTCGGCGGTTTGGTTTCTTATCTTGGGTACGGTTTGGGAACGCCCATTGCGTTCCGCAACCCCATTCATTATTTTTCAAGCGTTTTTCCCGCCTTGAGGAACCTTACCAATTATGGCTTCAACGCGGGCACCGTGCCCGGTTTGTACGGGCAGTGGACGGTCTTTGAAGGCGCGGTTGGAATATTTTGTTATTACCTCTTTCTTGCCGGTTATCTTTGGTTTGCCGGAAGATGGCTGCTTGAAACGTTCGTCGTTCGTTCTTCGCTGCCTTTGCCTCCATCGGTGGGCGTCTTGCTTTCGGTTGTTCTGATCTTCGACCTGCCCTTTCTTATCTCGATCAACTATATCGGGCGCTATTTCATCCCCTTCATCCCGTTCATGGCAATCCTCTCCGTCTTCTTTTTGGAGGAAATACTGCGCCTCATCCCGGACCGGAAACTGGTCTTCGTCCATCCGGCATTCACTACGCTGATGGTCCTTGGCATTACCTATTCCGCCTTGCGCCTGGTCAGCATTGCATTGCTATTTTTAAATGACGCCAGAATTCCCGCCACGGAATACATCGCAGACTTTCGCGGATATCAGAAAAGCATCGAGTACACACTGTATCCGCCCAGCGTCAAGAAAAGGCAATTCATGCGCGCGCATAATTACCCGATTTATTTCGTGGAATGGGAGGGAGATGAAGTGCCGACCGGCGGACGTTTCGAATACAACAAGGGTGAACAGGGCTTGCTCGACCGCGACACCGATTATTTCGTCCTCGATAGTTTTACTTATGACCGCTTCTATACCCAATCCATTTGCGACACTACCCCCGTGGAATGTGATTTCTTCCTGCGGCTGGTCGCCGGAGAGGTGGAGTCGTTCCGCCTGTTGAAGTCTTTCACCTACCAATTGCCGCCCTGGCTGCCGCGCGTTTCACTGACAGCCGTCAACCCCGATATTTTGATCTTTGAGCGGGTGAGGTAACTTATTGGCCTTCGCCTGCCCCGCCCGGCCAATTAAGCCCTTTTCTCCAACACAACCAACAGCCGGGTGGCAAATAACGCTGGGAAGAGTTGAAGCGGCTTTTCAATGAACTTGATCAGGGGATACAACGCTGTCGGATACAGTTGCGGACCCGAATACCCGCCGGATGCGGCGTATGCCAGCGCCGAAATCTGTATTCTCGTTATGATCTTCCACCCTTTCAAATGATCCGCAAATCTTTTTTGCGTAAAGATGCGCGTAGCATTGCCCTGTGCCGCGTAATAATCCGGGTCATCGCCATGCCAGCCTTCGGGGGAATACCATGTGATTTCCCTGCCCCAGGCAATCGGCTCGATGTGGAAGGCACCATACACAAGCCTGCCAAGCAGACCCATCCCCGGCTCCATGATAACCACCCGTCCACCCGGCTTAAGGACGCGGTGAAATTCATCCAACGCCGTGCCGGGATAACGCAGATGATGAAATACATCCGTCATGAGCAGGTTTGACAGCGAGTTATCGGCGAAACTCAACTTGTAGGCGTTTTCGATTTGGTCAATCCATGGATAGGGGAAGAGGTCGGTGCGGATGCATTCCGGGATGATCTCATGAATGCTACCCATGCCCGAGCCGAGTTCAACGGTATTGCCTGGCGTGGTGCTGAGATGCCCGCTCATGGCGCGGTATAACTCCATATAAACGGTATGGAGCAAGGGCTTGCGCTTCCAAAGGTTGTGATTCTTTTCGATCAGTTCGTTGTGAAGTTCGATGCCCATGAATTAAGCCGGTTTTGTGAAATGCCCGATCTCGTAAACAGGTCCGAAAAACGAGGGGATGGACTTCATCGCCTGAACGGAGATTTTTTGGAATGTCGTTTCCGCCGCGCGTTCCACATCCCTTTCGGTGGAGAAATGATGCAGGCGGATATCGTACCCCAACAGGCGGAACATAAAAACCATGAACGGACGTTCGACCGGCACGCCATACACGACCTGCCCGCCCGGTTTGAGGACGCGGCGAATTTCATCAAACGCCTGCTGGAGTTCATCGGGCTTTAAGTGCTCAAGGATGCTGATCAACAGGACGGTATCGAACTGATTGTCTTTGTATGGCATGTTCAACACGTTTCCGTTTCGCAGTTCGGGGGCGATCCCGTAGGGGGCAAAGACTTTTTCGACGACGTTCACGTCACAGGTCAGGTCGAGACCGTGAATCTTTTTGTATTGATCGTTTAAATTCAGAAAAGTCAGCCCTGAGCCGAAACCGATCTCCAAAATGGCATCCCCGCCTTTACATTGCGCGAGGCATAGCTCCACGCGGCGGCGGTACATTGCGCCAAAGACCGGCAGATAATAGAAAATGACCGAGTATATCTTTTCGACGCCCTTGTATTCCTTGTAGGGTAGTAAGCGCAGTTTGGTTGTCATGGGTTCCTTGTTACGGATTACGCATCACGCAATACTTAATCCGTGATGTGTAATCAAACAAACTTAATTCTTCTTGCGGCAAAAGCCACCATTCGAAAGAGGAGAATGCCATGTTTCCAGCGGGAGATGTTGGTCGTGCCGTAGGTGCGCTCACGGTAGCGGATGGGCAGGTCTACGATCTTGAGGTTTAGTTTTGCCGCGCCAAAGATCAGGTCGAAATCGCCAAAGGGGTCGAAATCGCCGAAGTAGGCGCGGTTGGCGGCGATCTCTTCGTAATCCTTGCGCCACATGACCTTGGTGCCGCACAGCGTATCTTTGACGGATTGCCCCAGCAGCCAGGAAAATGCCAGACTGAAAAACTTATTGCCGATGAAGTTCAGGGTGCGCATCGCCTCTTTTTCCATCGGGTAGACCAGCCGCACACCATTGATGAACTCGCCCCTGCCCGAAACAATGGCGTCGTAGAAGCGCGGCAGATCTTCGGGTGGGACGGTTAAATCCGCGTCGAGGATCATCAGAATGTCGCCGGAGGCTTTCTCGAAGCCGTGACGGATCGCGTCGGCTTTGCCAATACCCGTTTGTCGGAAGAGCAGGTTCGAGGTCCGGGGGTGAAGCGGCATTTCCTTTTCGATGGTTTCGTAGGTCTTATCCCTGGAATGTCCCTCCACGAAGATCAGTTCGGTCTTCGATCCCATCATTGGGATGCGCTCGAAGATGTTTTTGATATTGCCTTCTTCGTTGCGGGCGGCAACCACCACGGAATCGCTGGGGTTATTCTCTGCCGGTTTTGGCGCGGGACGGGCGATCAAAAAATTCGAGAGGGTCAGTTCGCGAAAGGGCCACAACCGCGCAAGATAACGATTTGCAAAACCGCCGAGCGGCAGGGGGAAAAGGATTTCGTTCGAGTGGCGGATGGTCTCGAACCCCGCGAGGTTCAAAAGGTTATTCACATCGGGAACGGTCAGCCAGTTCTGGGTGAGGATGGGCGCAGCGAGGTTGAGCGACTGGGCAGCCGTGAGCGGAAATTGCCAGAGATGGCTGTAAAAATTGAGGATGAGGCGCGTATGCGGGACGCAGAATTTCCTGAGTTGTTCCAGCGCGCGTTGGACATCCCACAGATCGTTGATGACATCGGATAGGATGATGATGTCGAACTCGCCCTCCAGACTGGAAAGGTCGTGCGCATCGAGTTGATGGAATTCGATGCCCGGATGGCGTTTTTTTGCGCGGATGATCGCTTCGGATGAAAAATCAACGCCGACCCCATGCGCGGGGTCGAGGCTGGCAATCAGGTCGCCGAGTCCGCACCCGATCTCAAGAATGCGTTGGTTTGGAGTGACCAGGAATCTGTAGTACTCCCCGAGACGTTTGTGATACCAACCGCCCATGCCATTCCATGTATCGCGTTTGACTGCGTTCCTGTCCCATTGAGCCATGCGGATGCGCTGGTATTCAGCCCCGGCTTCGTCAAATATGGAGTTTGTGTTCATAGCGGGGGTGATTTTACCCCATCCGTTCCACGGCTTGTAGAACAAGTCTATAGACTTGTTCTACTGACATGTTTTGTTTTCATACTGGCTTAAGTGATGGCGGATTTTATTCATGCCGCCTGAAAATGCAAGATAAATCTCACGCTGCCGGGTAAGGCTGTTCAGCGATCAAGCGCCCTTACGGCGCTTCGTAGATGACCGTTCCGCCTTGTTGGAAGATCGGCTGGAGGTGGAGGGCGAATTTCTCTTCGTTGATCCGCATGTGACCCCGCTCCAAATTCCCGATGAAAATATAGCGGATGTCGTAATTTTCGATGACGGCTTGCGCCTCATCCCAATTGGCTGTTGTGTATAACAGCAGGATGTCGTTCTCGCGGGAGCCGTGCAGATCGTACCCGCCACGCCACTGGGCTTCGTGACCGGGCCAGCCAATGACGGTGGGATAACCTGTGAAGGCGGATATTCTCGCAAAGTAGCTGTAACTTCCGCCGACGGCTTCGGCTAGGACTCCCTCGGGCTGGGTCAGCAAAAACTGAATCCCGGCCGCATCGTCGGGGTTTTCGCGCTGGATGCGGGCGAAGTCGTCGAGGTTGTAGCCGAAATACGGCTTCAAGTTCTCTGTTTTGGTCATCAAGCCGAGGGTTGGGTAAAGCAAGCCGCAGAAGACGACCAACCCTGTCAGCAGGCGGAAGCTAACGTTGGCGAAGTTGAATCCGCGCAGGGATTGGGAGAGATAGCCGACCCCGAACGCCGCGGCGAGACTCCACAACATCCATGCCTGGTAGTAGAACTTGAAGACGGTGTTGATGCGATAACCGAACTGGTCGCGCAGGAAGACGAATTCGGGCGCGAGGACGAGCAGGGCGGCGAGGGTGATGAGGAGGAGAGGGAATTGAAGGAGTATTGGTGATTGGTAATTGGAGGTTGGAGAGTGGAGAGTGGTAATTTTGGTATCTGTGGATGCGAGGTCTGAATCTTCACGCGCAAAGAGGAATGCCAGGGTGGGAATCAAAACCATGAGCAGGGTGATAAGGCTGCCGATGTGTTCGAGTCTGCGTTGGGTGGTTGCGCCGAGGAATTGCATGGCGGTCATGTTGAAGGAGGCGAGCAGTCCGTTGACGAGGTCTTTTTCGACGACGGTGGCGGCCAGCCCGAGGATGAGGGTTAGCAGGGCGAGGATGAAGGTAAGACCAAGCCCGATGGTGAATCCCAGTTTCCAGTTCGGGCGAGCCGGGGTTTTCCTCCAATAAAAAAGAAGGAAGGAAAAGATTGGGATGAGTAGGGTGCCCCACATCACCCAGAAATGCATTCCGCGGGTGGGGTACATAAAGTTGGGAACGATGCCGCCCGCTTGAGAGGAAAAGCCGAGATAGAAGGGCAGGTAGAGGATCAGGGAGAAGATGCCGAGCGGAATGCCGAGGAAGAACAGGTCTTCGAGGCGCGAGCCGTTCCAGCCGTATTGGTTGGCGCGCCAGAGAATATAGGCGGAGACGATTAACGCGGCGGCGATTAAGATGTCCCATGTGTTGAGGAAGGCAAGCCCGCCGAGGGTGAGGGCGGCGAAGAAGAAGCCGGGCAGGTTGATGTCGAGTTGAACGCCGAGGAATTCGATTTTGCGGTCCTTCCATGCGCCGAGGAAAATGTTCAGCGCTACGGAGACGGCGAGCAGACCAAAGGGGATTGCGAGCACATGCGGATGCAGGTCGCCGAGCAGGAAGGAGAAGAAGGGAAATTCGTCGATCACTTCGCGGTGACCGCCGAGCATGTCGTAGTCTTGAATCACACGGGAGGCGCGCCACCACCAGAGAAATCGGTCAGGCATCCAGCCAAAGGGTTCGACGGGCGGCTGGGAGAGTTCTTTCATGTCGAGCCAGGTCCAGAAGGGGCTGGTGAAAACTCCGGCGGTATCTTTCTTCCAAAACAACCCGAGGCGGTGAAGGACTTCGAGCACGGTTTCAAAGTTGGAGACAAGCAGGAGGAAGAGAGGGGCGAGGAGGGCCTTTACGATTGGCGATTTTTGATTTTCGATTACAGAATTACGCATTACGGATTGTGAATTACTTGATGCGTAATGCGTAATCCGTAATACCAGTAGATTGTAAACAATGCCAAACGAGCCGATGGCGCCGAGGGCGAAGATGAGGGATGTCATCAGGTTGTGCGCCATGCTGCCGGGGATGGAGGCGATGCGGGCAAGCATGGCGGTGAGGACATAACCGAAGTAATAATAGGAAATGGCGTAGCCCGAAAGCCAGGCGTCCTGCGGGGGGAAGGTTTCGGAGCGCAGGATGCTGTTGATGAACATCAACTCCATTGGCTTTTCGGTGCTGGCAAGTTCGGGGTTGGCAGAACGGACGAAGGACATGAAGGCGAAGGCGGCGAGGAAGAGAATTTCGGTGGTGAGAATAAGGGGGAAATTGGATTTGAAGAAATTTATGATTTGCGATTTGCGATTTACGATTGGCCAGGCGCTCAGGGCAATGAGGATGGCAAGCGCAAGCAGGATGCCGCCGAGGTTGTTGCGGGACAAGCCAAAAGAGGTAAACAGCCAGAAGACATAACCCCACACCAGAAGCCCGGCAGTGCGCGAGAGGGTGTATCCGCGATCTGGGAGGGCGGGGAAGAGCCGATATGCGAGCGGAAAGGTCAATAAGCCGAGCAGGGTAAGGGTGAGATACCAGATGAGGAAGGGGAGCATGGGGAAGGGTGAATGAGGAAGGGAAAGTGGTGATTAGATATTGGGGAGGGTGAAGGTTCCGGTGGCTGGGTCGGGGGGGAAGTTTAGGGCGGAGATAACGGCGTTCAGGTTGAGAGGTCCGTAGAGATGCGGGAATAAATCCGCTTGCGAGATGTTTTCGGCGGGAGGTCCGGCGGGGGCTTCCCATTTCAGTTCAGACGCCAGTTTTGATTCATCCACCACCAGCAGGACGAGGTTGGTGTGCCCTTTATAGAAGGCGTTGGCGACATGGATGGCTTGTTTGTCGGTTGAGAAATGGATGAAGCCTTCAGTGTCGAGGCTCGGAGCGGTATATTCGCCCTTTGCCTGTGCGGCGGACCAGTCCTGTTTGGATGTGATGTGGAGGATCATGAAAATTCCTTTTTACGCATCACGGATTACAGAGTGGATAATGCGTGATGCGTAATCCGTGATTTACGGGATGACTTCGTAGATGGTGGTATTCGTGTCCTGATAGACGGCATTCCAGTATTCGCCATCGTACTCGGCAAATTTTGTCAGCCCGTCTGGGAAGTCGGGGACGGCGGGATAGACGTTGCGCTCCAACTGCCCGACTACGATATATCGTACATCATATTTTTCGATGAAGGCAAGCGCGAGGTTTACATCTGCGGTGGCATAGAATTCGCCGATTTCGCGCACGCGCTCCTCGACCTGCGGTCCTTGGAAGCCGCGCTGTTGGCGTTGATGCCAACTCCAACCGACCACGCCAGGCAGACCCGTGTAAATGGTGAAGCGAGCACACCAGCGGTATTCCGTGCAGTTGGCTTCGACGATGACCGGCGAACCTTCGATATTGTCCTGCATCCAGCGGATGGCGCGATAGTCCTCCGCCAGTTCCATGATCTGCCCGTCCCAATGCTGGGTGTGAGCCATGTATTCCATGCTGTCGAGGGTATGCGGCGCGTCGGGGTTAATGCGGTCGCTGATCTTGTCGGTGGAGCCGGTGAGGGTGAACATGAAGGCGCATGCCAGCAGAACATAAAAGCCGCCCTGATAGACGCCGCGCCATTTGGACTTCCATGCCGGGATGGCTGGCAAAACCCAGCCAAAGGCGGCCGCTGCGCTGACGGCAAACATCATCCACGCCTGGAGATAAAGTTTGAAGATGGTGTTCATGCGTCCAATATCGCCGACGAGGGCAATGAATTCAACTGCGATGGTAATGGTTAACGCGGTTCCGGCAAGGAAGAGGATGAAGCGTTTGGTGTCGGGCTGGTCGGGACGCAGAATGAGAGTGGCGCACCAGAACGCCAGCGGAAGGGCAACGAATCCGATCACAGCCTTTTCGACGATGAAGAACACGAACAGGGCGATCAACGCCGCCAGCGCGATCTCGATCAGGAGGACGTAGGGGAGCAGTCGCTTCAAATGCGAAACGGGAGTCGCCGCCATCCATTCGCGGGTTTCCCAAATCAGCCAGGCGGTGATGATGAAGAGGAAGAAACCCCATTGGGTGAAATATGATGAGAACGACGTGCGCGATGCCTGCCAGAATGAAACTGAGTTATATGCCTGACCGAACCATTGCGTGAAAGGCAGGTAGAAAAGCGCTCCAAGGATGTATAGAACTGCAAACGCGCCGAGCGCAACTCCGCTCTTGACCACCCAGCCGGGCAGACCAAAGCGATCGCCAGATTCGAAATAACGGATGATCGTATACGCCGCAGGGATGGCAGCCAGCAGGAAATACGTGTAAAGGTCCCAGGTGTTTGTCGGTTTCAACGCGCCGATGAACAATGCGCCAACGACAAAGGATGCTATCCATTCGCCCCATGTCAACTTTGCGCGCGCGCGCAGGAATGCCAGCGCCCAGGCAATGATGAACAACGCCAGCGGCATCACCAGCATGTGCGCGTGCAGGTCGCTGTATAAGAATGTGAATAACGGAAATTCGGTGATCTCGTTGCCGGGCCCCGCCGGGATGACGCGGCTGGGGAACCAGTACCAATCTCCGCGCCCAATGGGCAGGGTTAGATTCTCGGTCATCATCTTCCAGACGCCCTGGAATGCCCATGTCCAACGTTGGAAGAGTCCGGTGTCCGATGGGACGAGTCCGCCTGGGGCGGCGATGCGCTGGAATGCGCCGAACACCAGTTGAATTGTCCCGAGGTTGCCGAGGAAGACGGTGAGTAACGAGGCTGAAAGTCCGGTTACAAGTTGAAGGTTGAAAGTTGAAAGTTGATTCCCTTCAACCTTCATCCTGTAACTTTCAACCGATCCATATCCAACCGCAAACGCGCCCAGCGCAACCAATGCAAACCATGTCGGCAGGATCAGGTTATGGGCAATCGAAGGGACAATGCCAAGCAGTTTCACCGGCGTGCCCGCCAGCACAAAGCCGTAATAGTAATAATTGATATACCCGCCCGCATACCACGGATCGTACGGCGGGAAACTCTCGCTCTTCAGGACCGCGTTGAAATACGAAAAATCCATCGGGCGTTCGCCGCCTTTCGACGGATGCCACATATCGGGGTTGCCCAAACGGATGAGCAGGTCAATCAGGAAGAAGGAGAGGAAGACGATCTCCGCGATGACGAAGAAACGGCGATTGGAATTCCAATCCTCCCGGATTTGATCCTTGCGCATCCATGCCAAGCCGATGCCTGCCACCCCAACCAAAGCGAATGCCACGCTGATGCTGGTGCGCGTGTACGACAGCCCGAGTGAGCCGCCCATCCATGCCAGCCATGCCAGCAGAACCAGGCCGACAATTCTCCCCAACGCGTAGGCGTATTGCTTCAAACCGGGTAGAGCCAGCCGCGCAATGGGGTAGGCGAAAACTCCCAGCACGAAGATGAAGGCATACCAAAGCGCCGCTCCCGCGAACGGATATTTGTTCTGCACCCAGTCGTAATCGAACAAGTCTGACCATGTGCCGCCCGCGCGTACATCTGCCAGCCTTGACTCGGGCAATACCAAAGGTTTGAAACTGCTGAACTGACGCGCCGTCAGCGAGACGACCTTTGTTAGGTCCACGGAGCCAAGTACGGCACGGATATGATCCGTGTCAAACGAATCCGTTTTCTTGAAGATCAAGACCTTCGGGTGGTCGTAGAAGGTGAAGGATTCCTCTGCCCGCTGGTCGTTGATGACGATGGGACCCAGAGTCGGATAGGACTCGAAGACCGCCGCCAGTTCAAAGCCGAGGGTGCCTTCGTATGTTCCGGGCTGGGCGAGGCGGTAACACTCAATGATCTCTTCGCCTTCGGGGCAGCCGATCAGTTCGCGGTAATACAGGGTCGTCATCGGGTAACGCTCCGGTACGCGCGTGATCTGCGCGTACTGGTGGTTGGTCGGGATGACGATGTAATCCGCTTTGGAAAGAACGGTGATGAAGCGTTCGAGTTTGTTGATGTCTTCGCCCCAATACACTTGCAGGATGAGGTCGTCGTTGCTGTACATCCCGCCGTAGGGATCGTAGCCGTCAACGCGGAAGGGCAGACCCCAGTCATAATCCGTTTCATTGACGACCGCCGAACCGGTGATGAAAAGCGCGGTTCCGAGCGTTTCGACTTTGAGTGCGTAGGTCTCGTCTTTCGAGAGCGGGACGATCTTGTCGAAGGAGAATGCCAGGGGCGCGCCACGCGGATCCGCCGTCAGTGTGGTATCCAGCAGAGTGGAAGCGCGTGCCAGCACAAGGTCCGGTTGAGAAGCGGCGGTGAGAGTCAGGTTGATGGGGGCGGGAATCCCGGCTTCATCGCGGGCATAGGCAAAGGTCGCCCCAGTCAGTGAGCCGTCCTCATTTGGGGAAAAAGATATTAAGTAGGGAGTATCTGGCGTGATGGCGACATTTGGCAGGACAGACAGAGGTTGTGAGAACGAACCTTCATCTGTATCCATGGCAAGGTTCACCGAGGATGGGACATTCTCGAATATCCAACGCGAAGCCGCCATGCGCGGTTCGTCGCGCAGGTAGATGCTTTGGAAGGCGAACGCCCACGCGGCGGTGAGGGCAAGGACAGCGACGCCGATAAAAAATGCGACGACAGACGATAGACGGCGGACGCTGGTCTGCGGGTCACGGTCGGCGGTTAATTTTGGGAACTCGAAGACCACCCAAGCCGCCATCATACACAGGAGCGGATAGATCGGCAGTTGGTAACGCATGGCGGGATTGAATTGCATGGATTGCCAGACGAAATAGAATGCCGTCCATGCCCAGAGCATGAGGTGGCGGTGCTCGCCTTTGAGGATGCGCCAGCCCATGAAGAGGAAACCCGCCCATGCCAAAATGCCAAGCGGAAGACCCAGCCCCCAGCGAGTCAGGTTCTCAAAGGAGTACAGATGCGTGCGGCGCGCCCATTGCAGGTTCCAGGGCGGGTCGGCCTGCCCGGAGGCTTGTGCGCGTTGTTCGGCAATGCCGTCAATCCATTGCTTGTTCAACATGATTCCGTCGAAGGCATATGGCTGGAAGATGCGGAAGGAAATGATGCAAGCGATTCCGCCCGCGATGAGCGCAAAAGCGATCAGCGACCAGTAAGTTGCGGGCGGCTTTTTACTGCGGTCATAAACAAGCCAGCGGACGAAGAATGCCAGCGGCAGGACAATTGCCATCGCCGCCGCATTGATTTTGGACGCCATGCCCATGCCCAGCGCAAACCCAAAGCCGATGGAGAGCAGAAAGAGGGGGTGGGTGATAATGCGTAATGCGTGATTGGTAATTGGTGATTGGTGATTAGCGCGACTGGACTGGGTTGTTTGAAATTCTGCTTCGCTTGATACCTGTTCTTCGTTGCCTGCTTCTTCACTCTCGTCACCAGTAACTTTTTCCTTCCAGTCCAGGATTCCACCAGCGAAAAGAAGGGCGAGGAAGAGGAATGTGTTCACGAAAAGGTCGGAGGTGAAATAGTGCGATTGCTGAATCTGCATCACTGCCAGCGCCGAGAAGGCGGCGGAAAGCAAACCCACCTTGCGCCCATATAAACGCGAGACCAGCAGATACAGGAAGAAGATGGCAAACAGGTCTGCAACTGCCGACATCTGCCGGGCAAAGAACTTCGACTGACCGAGATCATCCTTCCCCGCCGCTTCCATTAGAACGCGCGTCAACGTCATCGGCAGGTTGCCATAGACGAAGAAACCATATCCGCGATTGTAGGGGTTGAGCGTGGATGCCGCGCTGTTGAAATATTCGGCAGGGGTCATCCAGCGGCGGTTTTCGGGGGCGCAAGCGTCCACAAAGGTATCCGCTGGTTCGTCGCAGACCTGGGCGCGCAGGCTGTCCAACACGCCCATCAAAAATAATTCGTCGGGATGCTGGTGATACCCTTCGCCCCATTCGACTCCGCCCAGGCGCAAATATCCCGCCAGAAGCAGGACGAACACGAACAAAATATCGTAAAGCCACGAGTGTTTTTCGTTGGTCATATTGTTTTATTCAAGCGACAGTCACTTCGAAAGCAACTGTCACATAATTATTGCTCCACCGTGAAGATATAAAAATCCTTGCCGGGTGAAGCCGAAGTATAGCGGGAGATTTTCCCATCCGGGTAGAGTTCCCTGAGAAGCCTCTCAGTATCCGGGTCGGCGTTCCAGTAGATGAACAGTTTCGGCGCGGGATAATTCAGGCTTTCCGCCAGTTGGTCGGGCCACAGGGCAAAGTCGCGGTTGGGCACGCCTGCCCAAATTCCCGGCAGGCGCGTATCCACCCAGTAGGGGTATGGCACGATCCAGACCGTATCGGTCTGCCCATTTTTTTTCTCGAAATCAGAAATGACCTTGCCCATCTCGGACGAGTTCCAATGCGCGTCATTAAACGATCTCGAAAATTTGTTGAAGACAAGATCGTAATTTTGGAATGCGACCCCCGCAAACAGGATTCCAACCATGCTGTATGCGAGGACCTTCCGCTTCAACCCGGACCCGAAACTGGTCACCAAACCATCGAGAGCCATCGCCCCGACGACAAATACCGTCACCGACGCCCCCCCGGCGCGATTCATCGCGGGGTTTTCATTCGGGAATGCCAGCGACAACACCGACGGCAAAATCAGAATCGGGATCGAAATCAGCAGGGCCAGGTCGCGCCAGTCGCGGCGGCGGATGTACCGCGCGATCACAAAGACAATTCCCATCAGGAACAACGCCCCGGATATCACATCCAATGCAGGGCGGTGCGTGACCGAATGGGTGCCGATCTCCCCGTCGTCCCAGTTGAACATCAACAAACCCTTATACATGTTCGAGAGGAATATCTGCCACGCGGGTCCTGGCAATGGAGTTTCAAGACTGCTCAAACGGGTGAACGACCGGTAGCCAAAATTATCAGGGTAGGCGATCCAATACCGCAGGAGCGGAGAGAAGACGAATGCCGATACGATCACGATCAACAGGAACCAGAAGAATGCCTGGCGGCGTTCCTCTCCCGATTTCGTGTGCAGGATGTAGATCAGAATGACGGCAATGACCAGAAACGGCACAATGCGGTAGGGGCTGTATCCGTGCAAGCCAAGCCCAAGGAAGATACCGGCAAGGATGAAATCGTTGCGGTTTTGGGCGCGCAGTCCGCGCAGCATGTAATACAGCATCGGCGCGACAAACAACGGGTAAAGCGGGAAGCGCAGCCCGATTCGCGAGATAATGTTGGGCCAGCTGGCGACGCCAAAGAGAAAGAGCGCAAAAAGGGCGACACGCTCGTTCCCAAATTCCTTTCCAAGTTTGTAGACAAAGGGAGCGGTAAAGAGTCCCAGCAGCACAGTCCCCAGTTTCAGGCTTTGGAAGGTGTAACCCGTTTTGAAAATCGTCAGCACCAGCAGGGTCCAATACATCTGAAACGCTTCGCGCCCGGTATTGCGCGGAAAGAAAATATTCGTATTGCCCAGCGCGGTGATCTCGTACACATCGAATATCTTTTCGGCATGGTCGCTGAATGGCTCGCTGGGGACCTGATCCAATTGATGGAAACGGAAGAAGACCACGATCCCAAATACAACCGCCAGCAGAATCCACCTGCTCCATTTACTGAAAAAGATGTCGAGATTCCGCACCTTGATCTCGATCCATCCCCAGTCCCACACCCGGGGGGAACTTTCAGCCACGGGTTCAGCGGTTTCACGCGCCCCGGATGATGGAATCCAAAATCCATACGCCAGAAACGCCACCGAAGCCAGCCATAAGGTTGTATTGAGGAGAGTGAACAATCCGTCGCTGAATTCGATAAATGCCGCGACGCCAAGCAGAGCTGCCAACAACAGGGGAATCAACCGCACCGAAAACGGATCAGCTCTCTGCCATAAGGAAGGCAGTCCCGGCAGGCTCCATTCGCCGGTGCGATACGCCCACAAGCCGACTCCGAACGCCGCAAAATAGAAGACAAGCGAGATCATGACCATCCGCATTTGCGGTTCAAGCAACGCCTGCCCGATCCATGCAAACACAAACGCGCCCACCGTCCGCCACGGAAAAGCCACAGCGGTTACCGGTTCGGCGGATGACTCCAAAACGGCTGCCTGCGCCGTCTCCTGCGCAAGCGACTGGTTCCACTCCGCGCGTTGACGCGCATCCCAGACGGTACGAAGGAACTTCTGGAACGAATCCCAATCCTTCGTCGCGGATTTATAAAGGTCGAGCACGGTCGGTTCTTTTTCAGGCGGTTCGATGCGTGTTTCTTCAGTCATATCCGCCCAAGTTTACTTCATCTTTTCGATTCGAGTTTTGGTATTTATCCGCTGATATTCAAATGAAATGCCGCCGTTTTATCCGGCGGCATGGATGTTCTCATGCGGTTGTCGGGGAGATTTTACGGAACCGGATTGGGACCGCGTCGCGGGTGATATTTTGATACAACCCGGCTTGAATGTTTTTCATCCACTGCCAGCGCGCTTCGCTTATGACGCGGACGTCAAGCAACACATCGTATTTCAATGCTATGTCGGATAAAATTACGCTGAAAGGCTGGCGATACTTCCATTTTTCGTCATTAACAATCAATAAGATGTCCACGTC
>DAOTXI010000676.1:0-4338 GCA_034435475.1 Anaerolineales bacterium | reverse complement strand
GTGGTGAGCGCGGGAGGGATCATGAATCCCGACCATGCAAAACGCCGCCTTGAGATGGGGGCGGCGCTGGTGCAGGTTTATACCGGGTTGGTTTATCGTGGACCGGGGTTGGTGAGGGAGATTGTTGGGGCTTGCTAAAAATAAACCGGCGTTAGAGAACGCCGATTACACTTCGCCGATTACGTTTAAGGTTGGACCGGGCGCAGGATGGGATGCGGGGCTTCATCCCGTTCGGTGAAGAAGCCGTCGGGCAGGGGCAGGGGTTCGAGTTCGCGCGGGGTGGTGATCGAGTCGGAGGGGATCAGATAAAGGCCGATGGGGCTGATGCTGCCGAGGCGGATATCTTGAAAGGCGAAGATGACATGACTGCTGTCGGGGCTGAAGGAGGCGTCGCGGTAACAGCAATTGCCTTCGTAGGGCGCGGCGGGGTCGGCGCGGTGGGTGAAGGCGCTATAGAAGACCATGTCGCCAAAGCCGTTGTTACGGACGTTGGTGTTGAGGAAGAAGAGCAGGTCGCCATCCCAGTCAAAGTTGACGATCTCGTCAGGAAATTCGAAGCGTCCGATGGGGAATTCGTCGGAGTAGGAATCTGCCATGGCTTCGCAGTTTTGAACATCCACGATGCGGATGGCGTCGGCATGAACGCCGTCCTTGTTGGCGACGTATTCGATGGCGAGGCGCGTGCCGTCGTCGGACCATTGGATATCCTTGACGGGTATTTTATTGAAGAGGCAGCCGTTCATTTCGAGCAGGGCAGAGCGGCGGGTGGCGAAGCGCAGTTTGATCAGATCGTAGGGCACGATGAAGAGCTCGCGGTTCACGCTGATGGCAACCTTCTTGGCATCGGGTGAAACGCTGAAGCCTTCGAAGTATTCAGCCGAAATGTAATTGATGATGACTTCCTGCACTTCAGTCTCGATGTTGACGGTTTTGACGGTCTTGCCGGACATATAGAGCAGGGTCTTGCCATCGGGCAGCCATTGCAGGTTGAACTTGGGCAGGTTGTCGTTGGTGAATTGTTTGCGGTCCGAGCCGTCCATGTTCATGACCCAGATGTCGTTGTCGCGCACGAAGGCGATCTTATCTGCGCCGCCAATGACGGGCAGCCCGCTGGAACTTTCAGGTGTGGCAGTGGCGGTTGCCTCGGGCGGGATTGGCGTTGCAGTCCATTGGATGATGATGGGCGTGGGGGTATCGGCGGGAGGTCCGCTCGATGTGGAGGTGGGAGGCGGCGCGACAGCGATGAGGCTGAGAAGGTCTTCACCCATGAAGTAAGCGCCGCCACCGATCAATGCGGCGAGGGCGAACACTCCAAAAAGGATGGCGAGTGCCAGGCTGCGGCGCGCCGGTTTTTGCTTTTGAATTGTGGCAGTCTTGTTGAACGGCGATATCTTCGATGTGATGTTGGCCGTTCGTTCCGGCGGTCTCTCTCCGCGCAGGAAGGCTTTGATAGTTTCGACCAGTTCGACGGCGGTGGAGAAGCGTTCATCCCGGTTCTTTGCCATCGCGGTCGAGATGACCTTTTCCATCCAGGTGGGCAGGTTGGGGTTGGCTTCGAGGATGCGCGGGACCGGCTCGGTGATGTGTTTGATCGCCAGTCCCAGGGGGGTATCTGCCTGGTAAGGCTGTTTGCCGGTGACCATTTCATAAAGGATGACGCCCAGCGCGTAAATATCGGCGCGTCCGTCAATGGCGTCGCCGGAGGCCTGTTCGGGAGCCATGTAGGCGGGTGTGCCGATGATGGCGGAGCCGGTCATGTTGCCGCTTACTTCGCCCTGGCTGAATTTGGCGATGCCGAAATCGGAGATGAGCGGGACGCCCTTGTTGGTGAAGAGGATGTTGGCGGGTTTCAGGTCGCGGTGGACGATGCCTTTGGAATGCGCCTCATCCAACCCCGGCGCGATCTGTTCGATAATCCTCACGGCTTCTTCTATGCTGAATTTTTTCTTTGCCTTGATCTGTTCGGAAAGCGAACCGCCGTTCATGTAGAGCATGACGAAGTAAGGCTGGTTGTTTTCCTCCCCCACGTCGTAGACCGGCACAATGGCAGGGTGTTCCAGTTGGGCGATGATCTTCGCCTCGCGTTCGAACCTCATGCGGAACTGCGGGTCGGAGTGGATCAACTCTGGCGGCAGGAACTTGATGGCAACTTCACGCTCGAAGCGCGGATCGTAGGCGCGATAGACGGTGGCAAAACCGCCCCGACCCAGCTCTCCCTTGACTTCGTATCGTCCGATCTTCTCTGGAATTGCCATCGTTGATAAGTATACCTATTGAAAGGGTTCGACGCAAGCGCGACTCCCGCTTTCAACCTGGCATGGATAGCCCGCCGGTGGATTCCATCCAGTCTGCGATGCGTTCGACGGCGGCGGGGATGTCGTTGTCTGAGATGTCTATTTCGATCTTCGGAAGGAGCGACTCGTTAAATAATCTGCGGATGAGTTTTTGCTCTTCGATGAAGATGCTTAGGTCGTCGTATTGCGACGGATTGCCCGATACCTTGAGGCGGTCGGCGCGGGCAGCGGCGAAGGATTCGGGGGAGCGGGTCATTAACACCAGACGGAAGTTGAGCGGCAGCAGGCGTTCCTCCAGCCAGCGGAAGTCATAATCCTTTTTATGGGTCATCCATTGAACCATGCAGGTGGAGAGGTGGAAGCGGTCTACGATCCACGAATAATATTTTTGCAGTTCGAAAAGCCGGACCCAGGTGGCGTAGGTTTCCATTGCCAGAGCCTCTTCTTCCGGCTCGAAGTTGATCAGTCCGCGCCCCCAGGGGAAGTTGGTGAAGGCGCACCACTCGCCAGAAATGAGCGGGGAATGGTATTTGTACTTGCGCGGTCCGACAATGCGCGGATGCTCGTTCAACGCAAAGGCAATATCGGTCTTGAAGGTCAGGCGCGTGCCTTCGAGAATGATCTTGGGGGTGAGTTTGGGCATGATGAGGTTATATATGCGTCATGGAATCACACAGGGGTTGCCCGGATCAGGCAACCCCTGCATGGTGGATTTTGGTAAAGTATTAGGGAGTGGGCATGGGCAGGCTGAAGGTGCGTTCCACAAGCACTGCCATTTCAGCGCGGGTGACAGTGTTGTTCGGACAAAAATAGTTGGGGCTGCAACCGCTGGTAATGCCTTCAGCACCAAGCTGTTCGGCCCAGGCAGCCGCAAATGTGCTGGTTGTCACGTCCAGCCAGACAGTTCCAGTTGCGGGCGGGGGAGTGTAGGCGCTGCCATGCTTCCCGCGCAGGAGGAAGATGGACATCTGGGAGCGTAAAATACCGTTTGCCGGGCAAAATATGTTGGGTCCACAACCGCCGGTAATGCCGTCCGCTTTCAAGGCTTCGATGAAGTATCTGGCCGAGTTGGTGGCGGTGTCTGTGAAGGTAATGGGCGGGGTGCCGGGGTCGAAGGAGCCGCCATGAATACCGCGTTCAATGTAAATTGCCATTTGCGCGCGGGAAATGGGTACATTCGGACAATAGGAGAGCGGGGAGGAGATACAACCGCCGGTGATTCCATACGCCCAAATGGACTGGATGTAATCAATCGCGAAGTGACCGATGTTCACATCGGCAAACGGGGTCACCACAGTGGCGTTGACCGCAGCCAGACCATCGTACGGCGTGACAACATTGTCGGCGGTGATGTCGTACTCAGTAGTGGCAAGCGTGTGGGTGGCGCCGATCTTTTTGAGTTTGTCCACCGCAGTGGTGACAGTGAAGGAGCCGTTGGAGGAGACCGAGCCAAGATTACAGGTCACCACGCCGCCCGCCTCGCTGCAGAACGAACCAGAGTCAGAGACGTAAGTGCTGTGGGTGGGCAGGTCAAAGGTCACAACCGTGTTTGTGGCGGCAACGTCGGTGGTGTAGTTGAAGGTGAAGATGTAGTTATCGCCGGGCTTGAGCGTGGCGGGACCGGAGGCGGTTACGGTCAGGTTCGGAACCGTGAGGGTCACATCGGTCAGGACGGTCTGTCCGCCGACGGTCGGGAAGCCGGTCGCGCCGATGTAGTAATCGCCATGGGCGATCTGCGAACCGCCCGCAGCGGTGACTGTGCCATCCACGGTGAAGGAGCCGCCCGCGCCTGCGCCGAGCCCCATGAAGTTACAAGTGACCGTGCCGCCCGCCAAGGAGCAGTTCGCATCGGAGACGGAAGTGAAGGTCACACCCACAGGTTCATTGATAGTAACGGTCGGGTCAATCGTGACGCTGGAGCCATTTGTGTAATTGTAAGTGTAGGTGATGGTCGCGCCGGTGGCAATCGTGCTGGGACCGCTGGCATTGATGCTCGGACCGGCAATGTCGCCATCGGAGATTTCATCCACATACACATAACCGG
>DAOTXI010000675.1:0-2082 GCA_034435475.1 Anaerolineales bacterium | reverse complement strand
TTCCAGCACCCTGCCCTGCATCCGCTCCCCCGCAAATTTTTGGATCATTTGCAGCCGCCGCTGTTGTCCGTCGCGCCACACATACGAGGGTTCGCCCCGTAACGCGGCTTTATCCATATCTCTTTCAGTCATGGCGGCGATTATACCAACAGGAGAAAATCCAAGGTCGGGAGACGCTGGACTCCGATTTGCTCAGCCTTGCGCGGGCAAAACCTTTATGCTAAAATCTCGCGCGTAAGGACAACCCAATAACGAAGTCAACCGGAAGTGGGTAGCCCCCACTTTTTCGCTTTATATATGGATTTACCGTTGGCGCGCGCCAGAGAGCGCACGCTGCGCAGTCACTAAAGGAGCTTTGGACAGTACGATGGCAAAGAATGATTTTGCGCTGGCATTCAATGAAGTGCTGGAGGAAAAACAACTCGCAAAGGACGTGGTCATCTCGGCGATCGAGTCGGCGATGGTCTCGGCATATCGGCGCGCGGTTGGAGCGTCCACTGCCCAGCATGTGGAGGCGAAACTCGACCCCGAAACAGGGGTCGTGACCGTATTCGCCGAGAAGGAAGTGGTCGAAGACAGCGTGGTGGACGAGCGCACCGAAGTGTTGGTGGATGCCGCCCGCAAAGTAAACCCCGAAGCCCAACCCGGCGACATGGTGATCGTGGAAAGCACCCCGGCAGATTTCGGGCGCGTTGCGGCGCAGACCGCGCGGCAGGTCATCCAGCAGAGAATCCGCGAGGCGGAACGCTCGAACCAGATGGAATACTACCAGCGCCAGGAGGGCGAGATCGTCTCCGGCCTGGTGCAGGCGATCAACGCGCAGGGCATCACCATCGGCTTGGAAATGAAAGCCGAAGGCACCATGCCCAACAACCAGCGCATCCCCGGCGAAAAATTGAAACTGCATGACCGCGTCCGCGCAGTGGTGATCGAGGTCAAAGACGGCACGCGTGGTCCGCAGATCATCCTCTCACGCGCGCATCGCAACTTCCTGCGCCGTCTGATGGAAAACGAAGTGCCCGAAATCTATCACGGCATTGTTGAAATCCGCGCGATTGCCCGCGAACCGGGGGCGCGCGCCAAGGTTGCCGTCTCCGCCACCCAGCAGGGTATAGACCCGGTCGGCGCATGTGTGGGACAAAAAGGCGTGCGCATTCAGGCAATCGTCAAGGAATTGCACGACGAGAAAATTGATATCATCCTGTGGGATGCCGACCCGGTCGCCTACATCTCCAAAGCCATCAGCCCGGCGCGGGTCAGCGGCGTGTATCTCTCGGAAGATGAACATACCGCCACAGTCGTCGTCGGCGAAGATCAATTGAGTCTCGCCATTGGGCGCGACGGGCAGAACGCGCGTCTCGCCGCCAAATTGACCAGCTGGCGCATTGACATCAAATCGCTGACGGAAGCCGCGGGCGACTCACTCAACAAACTCAAGGGCGATGAAGAATTGCAGGGAATGCTCAAGACCGCGGTCGAAGCCATGCCGCAGGTGGAGGAAACCCTCGCCAGGAAAGCCGAAGGGCGCCCCATCACACCCGAGGAATACCACACCCTCGAACAGTTCGTGGACCGCGTCGAACGCCGCATGATCCTTGCCAGGGAGGAAGCCACGCGCGTCGAAGACGAACGGCTGGCGGCAGTCCGCGCCGAGATCCCGCTCGCGGCATTCTCGATGCCGCTCTCCGATGCGACCGAGATCAAGGAACACGTCTTCAACATCCTCACCGAAGCCGGGTATGAGACCATCGGTCAATTGATGTTCGATCTGAAGACCGACCAGAACAAGGTGCTCGGTCTGGCGGGGATCGGAGCCAAGGCGATTCAAAACATCGAGGAAAGCCTTGCGGCTCTGACCTTCCCCGAGCCTGCCCCCGAACCCGCGGCTGTGGAATCCGCCCCGGCTGTCGAGGCTGTGGCAGAGTCAGCTGCGGCGGAGGAAATGCCTTCGGCGGAGAAACCAGCCGAACGGAAGAAAGAACCGAAGCGCGTCGTAGAAGAACCGGAAGAGGATGGCGAAGTCTCCTAGGACGGGGTCAACCTCGACGAGTTGTTCTCCATCAAGCCTGAAATGTTCCAGAC
>DAOTXI010000674.1:0-3071 GCA_034435475.1 Anaerolineales bacterium | reverse complement strand
GTGTGCAGACGGTCGAGGGCGCGGATGAAGGTCTCCTGGGCGAGGTCTTCGGCATCGGCGCGGTTGTGCAGAATGCGGTAGCAGACGTTGAACACGCTCGTTTGGTGACGGGAGACGAGTTCGCCGTATGCCTCAGCGTCGCCGCGACGGGCTCGCAGGATCAGGTCGCGGTCGGTGGGCGCATTCATGGCTAGAGTGTAATACAGGCAGGAATGAGAAAAAGTTGCAGGATTAAGGGCAGTTGGTGGTGGATGGTTGGTAGTTGGTGGTGAGTGGAAAGTAGGGAGTGGAAAGTGGGTTGTCATTCTATTTTCCACTTTCTATTCCTTATCTCCCCCACCTCGGCTGCCAATCGGAAATCAGACTGTTCGTTAACCTTGCCAGCCCTGTACCATCGGGATGGATGATGTAGAGTTCTTTGTTGCCATCGGCGAGTTTGACGCGCGCCCACAGCGCAGCATCCGCGTCCAAAAGATTTTAATCGCGGCAATTATCAGAGAACCATCCTTTGCATAAAATGATAAACAGACCATTTGTGCTATAATGACTTAAAATTAAGATAAATAGAGAATGGATGACTGGTAATTAGCCTGCTATTCACTATTCACTACTTACCACTCACCACTCTCTACCCCCAATCCCCATGCCCCTTCTTAACCCTTTCGCAAATCAAAAGAAGAACGCAAAACCTGCGGGCAAAACCCTTACCGGCAAAAAGGGCAAAACATCTGCGCCAGCCAGGGGCGGGGCAAAACAGAAAAATGGCGCGACCCCGCCCCCTCCGCCCCCGCCTAAACGAGAAACCTCTTGGTGGGAAAAACTCTCCCCTGAACGAAAATTGGATGTGACCGGGATCATCCTTGCATTTCTTGGTCTTATCATCTTACTGGGCTTGATCTCTGCCAACCGCTCCATCATCGTCGGCGGCGTAATCCTGCGACTCGCGCAATTATTTGGCTGGGGCGTTTACGTACTACCAATCGGTTTATTGGTATTCGGCCTGTGGCTTGTGCTTCGCAAGATCGAGCGCATTCCGCCGCTCACCGCCGAACGCGTGGTCGGCAGTCTCTTACTTTTCTTCTGGCTTCTAAACCTCTTCCACATCTTAACCGGGGCAACCCCTGAAACCGCCGAATCCGTTGCATTAGCCGGGCAGGGCGGCGGCGCAATCGGTTCACGGCTTTACCACTATTCACAGACATGGCTCGGTGGCGGCGGATCGTTTATCTTAATGCTCGCATGGCTCATTATTGGGGTTGCTGTTACTTTGGACAAGCCCGTTATCGAACTTTTCTTCTGGCTCAAACCGTTGACGGATAAATTAAAGGAGATGCTCCGCAAGCCCATCGCGGTTCAGACTCCGCCCGCGCCTGATTCGCCCCTCACAAACGGACTCACCCCGATAGATTCATCCGCCATGCCTGCCGTGCAGACGGTAGCCGTGCCCGCCCAACCCATCCAAACCCGCAGCGGACAGCGCGTCATTGAATGGAAACTGCCCGACCTGACAGACATCCTTGACCCCGGCGGCGAAACAACCGTCAACGACGAGTTCATTCAACAACGCGCCCGCCTCATCGAAGACACACTCGCATCGTTTGGCGCGCCAGCGCAGGTGGTGGCGATCAGCCGCGGACCGACGATCACGCAATTTGGGGTCGAGCCGCTTTTTCTTGAGTCTAGAGGCGGGGTACGGACGAGAGTCCGCGTCAGCAAAATTGCATCCCTCGCCGACGACCTCGCATTGGCATTAGCCGCGCCGCGCATCCGTATTCAGGCGCCTGTGCCGGGGCATAGTTACGTCGGCATCGAAGTTCCGAATGAAGAGATGACCCGCGTTGCCCTGCGTGATATTTTGGAGGGCGAGGTCTTCAAGAATTTCAGAAAGCCGCTCGCCTTTGCGCTTGGGCGCGATGTGGCAGGAATGCCGTCCATTGCCAGCATCGAGAACATGCCGCACATGCTCATCGCCGGGACGACCGGTTCCGGTAAATCGGTGTGCGTCAATTCGATCCTGACCTGTATGTTGCTGTACCACACCCCCGACGATCTGCGGCTGGTACTGGTGGACCCAAAGCGCGTGGAATTGACCGGTTACAACGGCGTGCCTCACCTGCTGGGTCCGGTGGTGGTCGAGATGGAACGTGTCATCGGCGCTTTGCAATGGATCACGCGCGAGATGGACAAGCGTTATCACATGTTTGCGCAGAACGGCTCACGCAACATCACTGACTACAACGCCAAAATGAAATTACAGGGACAGAAAAAACTTCCGTTCCTCGTCATTGTCATTGATGAACTGGCAGACCTGATGATGATCGCCCCGGATGAAACTGAAAAGACCATCACGCGCCTCGCTCAATTGGCGCGCGCGACCGGCATCCACATGATCCTCGCAACGCAACGCCCCTCGGTGGATGTGGTGACAGGTTTGATCAAAGCCAACTTCCCGGCGCGTATTGCATTTGCTGTCGCGTCAAATACAGACAGCCGCGTGATCCTCGACCAACCCGGCGCAGAACGATTACTCGGGCGCGGCGATATGCTTTATCAGGCTCCCGATGCGCCTGCGCCTGCGCGTTTGCAGGGCGTGTTTGTCTCAGACCATGAGATTCACAAATTGGTGGATTACTGGCGCGATCAGGCGGGGAATACCAATCCGTATGTCGCGGCGGCCGGGACGCCTCACGAACACATCCCGGAGAACCTTCCGCTCAAGCAGGCTCCTTTGTGGGAGGAACAGACCAAGGTCAGCGGCGATCCACTATACGATGAAGCGGTTGCCATCGTCCGCAAGGAGGGCAAGGGTTCTGTTTCAATGCTCCAACGACGATTGAGAATCGGCTATACCCGCGCCTCACGCCTGATGGATACGATGGAAGATAAGAAGATTGTCGGTCCGCCTGAGGGCGCCACCCAAATGAGGCAGGTGCTGGATTATGGCGATGTCCCTCCGCCGCAAAGCGAACCGGGGGAATAGGCAGCCGGGAGTTTGGACATGCTTTGGTCGTAGAGCTTAAAAAGTATGAAGTAGAACTTCCCGAATCCAAATCATATTAATAAATGGCGGG
>DAOTXI010000673.1:0-1613 GCA_034435475.1 Anaerolineales bacterium | reverse complement strand
ATTCATGCCGATATGGCAGGATGACGAGATTCCCGGCCCGATCCAAAAAGCGCTGTGAGACATTCCCCCCGAAATAACCTTCCTGTATCAAAGCTTCGGTTAGAACGACATCGGCTTTGCCCTCGAGCCGTTTTTGCAAAAAGGCTTGGGCTTCGTCCGCCATGCCTTTTTTGATATACAGGAACATATAGCGCGCCGACCCCGATGGGACGATGAGATGTCCGCGCCTGTTGGTACGGATGAAGCGCTCGAAACCGGAGAACCCCCAGTCGGTGTTGAGATAAACCGTCGTTTGCGGATTCACTTCACACACGCCATGATCCGCCGTCATCAGGAAGAGGATGCGCTTCGAGCCGCCGAAAATCCTGTCGAAGTAGTTTTCCATCATCAATAAAAAGGTCTCGATCTCGGCTTCGACCTGCGGCGAGTTGGGTCCGTATTCGTGGGCGATGCCGTCAACGCGGTCGAAATAGAGATGAATGTATGTTGGCTGGGTTTGCGCCTTGAGCGTTATGCCGATGTTGACCAACGCTTCGGTGAGGGTTTTGAAGGAAACGATTTCAGACCCCTGCATCACGGTATTCCCATAGGTGGACGGTGTGTGATCGCGCACGCCAAAGTTGAAGGATGCGACGCCCCGCCTTGTAAGTTCGGGATAAAACCTGCCTGCCGGATACAGGGCTTCGGGTTTTACTTTTTTCTCCAGCGTATTGCGTTCCTTTGTGCCCGCCGCATAGGAGAACAACAATGGCGCAATAACGCGATCCACGAGCGGCTCGTAGTAATACCATTCATGCACGCCGCTCTGCCCGACGTTCAAACCGGTGTGTATTGTCGTCACATGCGCGGCGGTGGTGGATGGGAACTGCGAGGTTATCTTTTCGATCCTGCCATGCTTGACAAATCGTTGAAGGAAGGGAGAGTCTTGAAAACGCTCGAAGAAGCGCCAGCCGAAGGCATCCACGAATAAGAGGATGACGGCATCGTAGTTGGTTGAAGCAAACGCCTCTGTTATACGGTCGGGGATTCCAGCAAAGCCGCCGGAGTCGTAACGGGGTTTGATGAAGGAGGGGTGTAATTGAGTGGTCATGGGTTTGATCGAGACAGTTTGACGATGGACCATTCAAATAAACTGGATGGCTCCCACAATGGTAATGTCAATTATAAATTATAGCTCTACCTTTTTTAACGGGAAAAGCATAGGGAGCGTTTCTTAAGTCCTGATCGTCTTATCTTCTGTACACGGATTTCACGGAAAATGGCAGGATATTAAGAGGTTTTTTTCCGTGTCAATCAGCGCAATCCGTGTTGTCCGTGTCCAAAAAAGAAGTTAAGAAACAGTTTCTCAGATTTTGGGAGTTTTGCGTAAGTCCTGTATACTAGCAAATCCGCGGCAGCATTTCTCCAGCCAGCATATCCACTACGCGAGTGCTGCCTAAAACAGTCTTTAGTAAAACACGTGATTTTGGCTCTGCAACTACTTCCCCGATGATGACCGCGCCTTCGCCATATCTCGTGGACTTCATCACCGCCAGAACCTTTCCGCCTCTTCCTTCGGGACAATGGCTACCAGCTTCCCTTCATTCGCCACGTAAAGCGGATCGAACCCAAGC
>DAOTXI010000672.1:0-5428 GCA_034435475.1 Anaerolineales bacterium | reverse complement strand
GGTCTCACGAGCAATCGCCAGCGCCTGCGGGTCTACATCCAGACCCAGCAGTTGCCCATCTGGCGCGCAAGCCTCCAGAATGCCGCGAGCGTGTCCGCCCGCGCCCAACGTGCCATCCACATACCGCCCGCCGGAACGGGGTTGCAGAGCGTGTATAATCTCTTGGTAAAGTACAGGTTTGTGCATGGTAGAGATTAGAGATTAGTGGACTATTCTCCAATCATCCATTCTCTAGTTATCTTGCTTCGAAAGGTCCAACGTCGAAAAACGCGCGTTGTTGGCATCGGTATCCTGAAGCAAAGCCATCTGTTCGCTCCAGGTTGAAGGCGTCCACACTTCAAAGTACTCGCCCTGCCCCGCCACCACCAGTTCGCCGCTTGCAATTCCAAGAAAAGCGCGCAGGTTTTGCGGAACGAGGATGCGCCCAACCTTGTCCACTTCCACCGGGTAGGCGTTGGCGAGGATCAAGCGGCGCAGGAGACGAGCGGTTGGGTCGGCGAGGTTCATGGCTTCGATGCGCTCATAGACCTGTTTGAAATATGTCTCGGTGAGAACCATGAGGCATTTGTCGAAACCCTGTGTGATATAGGCGCCGCCTTCCAGCAACGTGCGATAAGGCGCCGGAATCATCAGGCGTCCTTTATCATCGAGGTTGTGCTGGAACTGACCCAAGAACATTAGTTCTACCATTCCTTTAATGACACGAACGCCGGAACACTCCGGCGCTCTTACCACTTTTTACCACTTCTTCCCACATTATACCCTTTCAGGGGTAAAAATCAAGCCTGGGAAGGCGTATTGCCTTGCATTTTTATGAGAAAATCTCCCCCTTTCACCCTTCTCGAAGCCGACCGCTGGCAGGATTACGAATTACTCGATTCAGGCGACGGTCTAAAACTGGAACGATTCGGAAAATATGTCTTCTCACGCCCTGAATCCCAGGCGATGTGGAGCCGCGCCCTGCCCCACTCGGAGTGGGATCAGGCTCACGGGGTCTTCATCCCCACCGGAGAAGAGAGCGGCGGTCACTGGCAATTAAAGAAACGAGTGGATGAGAAGTGGGTAATGACTTATCCCCTTTCTTCAGGCAACTCCCTACGTTTTAGCGTGATGACGACCCCCGGTCGTCACCTCGGCGTCTTTCCCGAAGTCGCGGCTCACTGGGACTTTATGGCTGACTCTATCCAGAAGGCGGGTGCAAAGCCGAATGTTTTGAATCTCTTCGGCTACACGGGTCTTGCCACCCTTGCCGCTGCTGCTGCTGGCGCATCAGTGACTCATGTGGACGCATCGAAAAAGTCTGTAGCGTGGGCGCGGGAAAATCAGGAACTCTCCGGCTTGGGCGAAAGACCCATCCGCTGGATCGTGGAAGATGCGTTGAAATATGTCCAGCGCGAAGCCAAACGCGGAGTTAAATATGACGGCGTGATCCTCGACCCGCCCAAGTTCGGGCGCGGACCGAAAGGCGAAGTATGGGAGGTATACAAATCCCTGCCGAACCTTTTGGATGAAATCCGCAAATGCCTGAGCGAAACTCCCCTTTTCGTCATTGTGACTGTTTACGCTGTCAGGGCATCCGCCATTCATGTTGCGCAAGCAGTGGATGAGATGATGAAAAAATTCGACGGAAATATCGAAAGCGGGGAGTTGGTGACGCGCGAGAAGAGTGGAAACAGACTGCTGTCGCAGGCAGTATTCGCAAGGTGGAGCAAATAACATCACCAGCCCCGCGCGGGGATGAACTTCCGACTGGCATTGGCAATAATGAGATCATGCGCGCAAACTGCTGGTAAGATACCCCCATGACCAAATACTTCAAAACCGCGCTGGGAATTTGGCACGCCCTGACCCTGCTCGTCATTGCAAACCTCCTTGCCATTTACCTCCGCAACGGCATGAACGGGATTAACCTGTTTATTCAGGAGTGGCCCCTCTCGAACCTTGCGGTGACACTGGCATCCACATCCCTCACATGGATATTAGCGGGCGCATTGCTTTATATGCTAGCCAATGAAAAAATAAACGAATCCAACCTCTGGCTCACGGCAGGATTCTTCCTCGTGATGTTCGTGTATCTGCAAATTTTGCGCGAACGCTTTCGCTACGGTGACTATCATTACTACCTCGAAGCCGCGACAGCCCTCGCCAACGGAAAACCTCTCCCCGACACCTATCTCTATTTGCCATTGTGGGGCACGTTGTTACGTTTCCTCGTCCCCCTTGGCGATCAAGGTTTCATGATCGTCCTTTGGCTCGTCAACATCATCGCACTTGCCACTTTCTACTTTCTACTTGTTTCTGTTCTCCAACGCTACAACTTCTCCCAACACCTTTCCATCTTCATCACCGTTCTCTTCCTGCTCGTCAACACCCCGCTCATGCGGACTCTCGGCTTCATTCAAGTCAACTTGATGACGCTCGACTTGATACTGTTCAGCATTCTTGTTTACCCAAAAAATAATTTTCTCTCTGCGCTGGCGCTGGCTCTCGCCGTTCATCTCAAAACAAGTCCCGCCGCCATTGTTCTCGCCTTTTTGCTCACCTTCAACTGGCGCTGGATGTTATGGTTTGCCGTAAGTTTCCTCGCCGTTGGGTTTTTCCCCATTGTCATGCACGGCACGGATATCTACCTGCAATTCATTAACAACACCATCGCGCTCTCCCAAATTCCTGATACGAACTTCCACGACACATCCTTCGACTCGTTCCTGCGTTTTCTCAATCCCTTCTTTGGCATCCAAATCGAAACCACCCGTCTGATGGCGCTCGGCGCAAAAGTTATTTTATTAATAGCCACGCTTTATACCGTGGCGCAAAACGTCCTCGCGCAATCCTTCTCCAAAGAGAACCGTCTGCTAAATGCCGCACCCGCCTTATTCGTCTTCATGACCCTCGGCTCGCCCATCGTTTGGGACCATCACGGGTTATTCCTCACGCTATCCTTCCTGCTTCTTCTCAAACGCATCCACTCCCCCGCGCATTGGATGATCTTCCTCGCCGTCTACTTCTTCGAGTTCATGCTGCCCTCGTTTGATTTCTTCCCCTGGTCGTATGGTCGCCTCGTTGCGCCGATGGTCATCCTCTGGTTGATGTACGCCACGCGCAAAGAAACCGAGCCATCGCCCTTTATCGCCTCCGCCAATCAATGGCTGGCAAGGTTGGCAATTTAAAGACAAAGACATCGTTTTGCCCCTTTGTAACACTTCGTGGTTTAATATCTCCGCATGAAAAAATATTTCTCAACAATCATTCTCGGTCTGGTTTGTATCGCCGGGCTGCTCACCTTCGATGAATATGGCGAAAGCTGGGATGACCGCTCATTGCAAAAATACGCCGAACTTTCGATGCAAGCCTACGCCACATGGCCCCAACAAGGTTTTGTGGAGGTTGATCCGCAGAACCTCGCATTCTACGGCCCTTTTTTTGTATCCTTTGTCGCAATGGGTTCGCAGTTTCTGCATACCTTTCTCCCCTTTCAACTCCCGGATCTTCGGCATCTAATTTATTTCCTGACCTGGTTCGCCGGTATTCTTGCATTTTATTCAATTGTGACCCGCTGGTTGAGTCAATTACCCGCGCTTGGCGCAACGCTCTTATATGCAACCCAACCTCTTCTCTGGGGGCATGTCTTCATAAATCCAAAAGATACGCCATTCCTTGCCCTCTTCACCATCAGCCTGGCGCTTGGTTTCAAGATGATTGACGCAGTGCGGGCGTTCTCTCTCAAACCTTTGGATAAAACTCACAAACGATCTCTTACGCTTCTGACCGCGCTGTGGGTTGCTTCGGTTTTCTCTTTGTTTATTTTCACCGAAAACGTTCATACAATCATCACAAACCTCGTTCAATCCGCGCAGGCTGGTGAAATAAACATCATCACTTATATTGCAAGCAAACTCGGTCAGGTTTCTGCCGAAGCTTACATTCAGCGTTATTTCCTGCTCTTTTTACGAATCCGTCTTTATTACACGATAATTCTCACCGCCCTGCTCCTTTTCACTTGGTATCGAATCCAACCTGATTTGATTAATATCCTGGTGGCGGTTTTTCTCCCGTCTGTCCTGCTGGGAGTCACTGTATCTACACGCATCATTGGACCGTTTGCCGGAGGCATCATTGTCATTCACGCCCTGAGCATGATAAAACAACGCGCCCTGCCCGCGCTGGCCATGTATGGCGTTATTGCCATGGCCGCCGCCTACCTGAGCTGGCCTTATTTGTGGATGAATCCCATCCTGCGGGCATGGGGAAGTTTTGTTGAAATGTCCTCGTATCCCTGGTTTGGAGAAGTATTATTCAACGGCAAACAATATCCGGCAACCGATCTGCCCTATGCATACCTGCCGGTATTATTTGCCATTCAATTGACCGAACCTGTATGGATCCTGACCCTGATCGGGCTTTTCTTTGCCGTTCGAGCATGGCGCGCCAACCGCAGCCTGCTTTTGCTTGTATTCCTTTGGTTTTTCGTCCCGGTCTTCTTCTTCATTACCCGGCGTGTCGTCCTATATGATAATTTCAGGCAGGTCCTTTTTGTTCTGCCGCCCGTCTTCCTTCTGGCAGGAGTCGCATTTGAAAATATAAAGAATGCAAAATGGCAGGCGGCCGCGATGGGCTTGTCTCTTATTCCCGGGCTTTTTGGAATTATCTCCCTGCACCCGTATGAGTACATATACTACAATTCCTTCGCGGGCGGAGTGGAAAACGCGCAGGAACGCTTCGAAACCGACTACTGGTTGACTTCATATCGTGAGGCTGCGGAATACCTAAACCGCGCCGCCTCCCCAACCGATTTGATATGGGTGGAAGGACCGGGGCATCTTTATTCTGTGTTTGCAAGGTATGAAGAGAACATTTACTCATGGAGCAGGGAGCAGTCTCCCGCGCCATTTGACTACATTGTCGTAACAACGCGTTTCAATGCGGATCAAACTGTCCACCCTGAAGCCGAGGTCATTTACAAGATCGAACGCGGCGGCGCTGTGCTGACCGTTATCAAAAAAACCTTGAAAGAGAAATAATGAACCTACTTGAAACCCTGACTCAAAAAACCATCCTCGCCGACGGCGCAATGGGAACCATGCTGCACGCCCGCGGCGTCGGCTTCGACAAATGCTTCGACGAGTTGAACCTGACCAATCCCGCCGCCGTGGCGGAGATTCACCGCGCCTATATCGAAGCGGGCGCGGAACTCATCATCACCAACACCTTCAGCGCAAATCGCTTCAAATTATCCAAACACGGCTTGCAGGACGATGTCACCGAGATCAACCGCGCGGGTGTGGAACTGGCGAAGCGTGTCGTCGCCGCATCGTTCAAAGATGTCTGGATCGCGGGAGACATCGGTCCGCTTGGGGTGAGAATCGCCCCATATGGGAGAGTCAAGCCAGAGGAGGCGCGAGAAGCGTTCGCGGAGCAGGTCAGGGCG
>DAOTXI010000671.1:0-1710 GCA_034435475.1 Anaerolineales bacterium | reverse complement strand
ATCTTGATCCGCTTACGGAACAGCAGGTTTTGGAACCACTATTCAAGGTGATGAATCAAAAGACATCCCTGCTCATCACCCACCGCCTGATCGGCTTGGAAAATGTGAATAAAATCCTCGTCATGAATCATGGGCAAATCCTCGAACACGGAACTCATGCCGAACTTGCAGGGAAAGACACTTTCTACCGCCGCTTGTTGAATTTACAAAACCGTATACTTGATGGGCAATTTTAATATTTTCGCCGCTTGCGCCGCCTTGATAGAAGTGCTATAATCGCGGCAATTCCCCAGACGCTTTATAATCGAATTTACCAATTGCACGTTTTGAAACCTTTGCGCCTGCCCTTTGAAAAGAACATCTTGATCGAAACCCCAATCTCAAACGCAACATCCTAAGGAAACCCACCAGCCCACAGCGGGGACTGGTCTTTTCGCATTCCCATTCCAATCATTCCAAAAGAGAAAAACATGAAAATACTTGAACTGGAGAACGAGCCTCTATCGAAACTTCGCAGCATGGCGAAAGGACTCAACATCCAAAACGCCAACCGGCTCAAAAAAGAAACCCTCGCCATGATGATCCGCGAGGCGGAGGCGCAAAAAGAAGGCATCGAACTGCGCGGCGGCATCCTTGAGATCATGAGCGAAGGCATCGGCTTCCTGCGTGCCACCAATTACCGCATCAGCGACCAGGATGTCTACGTTTCGCAGGCGCAATTGCGCAAGTACGATCTCCGCGCCGGAGACCTCGTCATCGGGCAGGTGCGCCCGCCGCGCGAAAGCGAACGGCATTTCGGCTTACTCAAAGTAGAATCCATCAACGGGCTGGACCCCGACGATGCCTCGAAGCGGACCGTTTTCGAAAACCTGACCCCCATCTTCCCAGACAAACGCTTCGACCTCGAAATAGACGGAAAAACCCTCGCCCCACGCCTGATCAACCTGATCGCCCCCGTTGGGCGCGGACAGCGCGGCTTGATCGTCTCGCCGCCCAAAACGGGGAAGACCACCATTCTCAAACAGATCGCAAATTCAATTTCAACCAAATACCCGGACGTTCATCTCATCATCGCCCTGATCGGCGAACGCCCCGAAGAAGTGACCGACATGGACCGCTCGGTGGACGCCGAAGTGGTCGCCTCGACCTTTGATGAGCCGGTCACCTCCCACGTCCGCACGGCGGAACTCGCGTTAGACCGGGCTAAGAGATTGGTCGAGATTGGTCGTCATGTAGTAATCTTAATGGACTCGATCACCCGCCTCGCCCGCGCGTACAACCTTGTGGTCAACCCCTCCGGGCGCACGCTCTCCGGCGGTATGGACCCCTCCGCGCTGTACCCGCCCAAACGCTTCTTCGGCGCGGCTCGCAACGTGGAAGAAGGCGGATCGCTGACCATCATCGCCACCTGCCTCGTGGATACCGGTTCCCGCCTCGATGATGTAGTCTTCGAAGAATTCAAAGGCACCGGCAATATGGAATTGCACCTCTCGCGCAAATTGCAGGAACGCCGCACCTTCCCCGCCGTGGACCTCGAACGCTCGTCCACCCGCCGCGAAGATTTACTGCTCGGACCCGACCTGCTCCAGCGCGTCTGGTTGCTCCGCCGCATGTTCGTGCAGATGACGTCTTCGCAGCCCGCAGGCGCAGGCATGGACCCGTCCGTCGCAACGGAGGCGATCTTGACCCGCCTGGAAAAATCGAAGAACA
>DAOTXI010000670.1:0-2544 GCA_034435475.1 Anaerolineales bacterium | reverse complement strand
GGTACGTCCACCCCGAATTCAAAGGGCGCGGCATTGGCACAGCGTTATTGACTCGCGCCGAAAAACGGATCCGCGAGTTGATGACGAAGTCTGAACCTGATTTGCGGGTGTATGTCCATGCCTCGACCGATGGAAAAGATACAACAGGGCGGGAGATGTTCAAGAACATGGGATATGACGTTGCGCGCCATTTCTGGCGCATGGAAATCACGCTTGACTCAGCGCCCGCCTTTTCATTGCCCGATGGCATCGAGTTCCGCCCCTTCAATAAGGACGACCACGCCCGTCTCGTTTGGGAGGCGGACAACGAAGCCTTCAGCGAGCATTGGGGCAGTCACGACACCACGTTTAAGGAGTGGTCGTTCAGAAAATTGGAAAGACCGGAGTTTGATCCATCCCTTTGGCTGATTGCCTGGGATGACGGTCAGATCGCGGGTTTTTCGCAGAACCGCTTTCGTATGGGAATCGGCTGGGTGGGCACGCTGGGCGTCCGCAAGCCGTGGCGTCATAAAGGCTTGGGATTGGCGCTGCTTCAGGCTTCCTTTGCCGATTTTTACCAGCGCGGCATGAAAACCATTGGCTTGGGTGTGGATGCCTCGAATGCAACCGGCGCGACCCGCTTGTATGAACGGGCAGGGATGCATATTGTCAGCGAATTTGTCACATATGAAAAAGAACTCCGCCCGGGGCGGAGTCTGGAAAAAGAATAAGAGGACATCATGAAAGAAAAACTTGCAACACAACTCATATTGCCCGAAGGATTCACCGCGCGCGGCGCGACCCTGGCAGATGCCGAAGCCGCCACCGAGATGTTCAATGTGTGGATGCAGAGAATGGCAGGGCAGGACGATCTGGCCAACCCGACCATCCTGCGCGAGGATTGGGAGACCCCAGGCTTCAATCCTGCCGACGACATCTGCCTCGTGTTCTCGCCGAAGAGACAATTGGTCGGCTACATCGAGGTGTGGACGACGTCCAAGCCGCCCGTTCACCCGTGGGTCTGGGGGCGCGTCCACCCGGATTTTGGCGGGTTGGGAATTGGCACGTCCTTGATGGAGTGGGCGGAAGAACGCGCCTGTCGTGTGCTGCCCGACTTGCCCGCCGACTTGCGCTTTGCGCCCCGCACCGGTTCTCTGCGCGTTGCAGAAGAGTCAAAAAGGCTGTTCGAAGATCGCGGCTTCACCCGGATTCGCAGTTCCTACGAGATGCGCATCGAGATGGATGAAGCGCCTCCTGCCCCGCTCTGGTCTGAGGGGATTACCCTTAAAACGGGCAGCCACGAGGAGATTCCCGCCATTTACCGCGCCTTCGAGGAATCCTTCCGCGACCATTTCGGTCACATCGAGGAGCCTTTTGAAGAAGGGCTTGCCAAGTTCTCGCACTTCATGAAATCGGAAGGGCAGGACCCCTCGATGTGGTTCCTCGCCATGGATGGGGATGAAATTGCTGGCATCAGCCTCTGCCGCCCCGAAGGTTATTCTGAGAAAGACATGGGCTGGGTCAACATTCTGGGAGTCCGCCGCCCCTGGCGCAAACGCGGGCTGGGACTTGCCCTGCTTTTGCACAGTTTTGGCGAACTTTACCGGCGGGGCGTCCGCAAAGCCGGGCTGGGCGTGGATGCCGAAAACCTGACTGGCGCTCTGCGGCTGTACGAAAAAGCGGGGATGCGCGTTCACATGGTCTTCGATACCTACGAAAAGACGATTCGCGGAGGGCGTGAAATCAGTGTAGAATCACTGTCAGAATAAGACTTCCCGTAGTAGGAGAGATTCCATGCTTAACCTGCGTTGCCTTTATTGCCAGACCCCCTTTACCATTGGGCGGGCGGAAATGTTGAACGCGCTCATCTCCATGGATGAGAGAAACCAGAACCATCACGACGCCCACTGCCCGCGCTGCCGCCGCGCCAATTCCATTTCACGCCAGCGGATGGAGTTATTCTTCCCGAACTGGCGCGAGGCGGCGAAACAACTGCCTGCTTTGCCAAAGGAGGAAGCGCCCGCCTCTGCTGCTGTGAAAACTGAGCCGCTTCCGCGTTCGCTCAAGAATGCCGTAGTGAAGAGCGCTGCTTCGGAGAAGGCTTCTGCGGTTACCGCCAAGGTATCTGCGTCGAAGCGAAAACGCGCCTCGAAGCCCTCGTCTGCAACGAAGACTACGCCAGCACCCAAGGGAGCGCCCTCCAAGGCAAAGAAGCCTGCGTCGAAACCCTTATCGAAGTCTCCCGCGTCGAAGCCCGGCACAAAGAAAAAGTAGGCAGCGTCTTTCAATAATTGACCCGCAGGCGATTGGGTTTGCCTGCGGGATTTTTTTAACCACCCATGGTCAGGACTCCAGAAGTTCACCTCCTGAAACATGGCAGTATCCGCAGGTAGAACTTGCGGAATCTCTTTGTCAGGCGATGAGGAACACAATGAAAATAAAAGCAGTATTTTTCGATTTTGGCGGTGTCATTCAGCGCACCGAGTTTCAGGCTCCGCGCCAAAAACTTGCCCAGCGTTTTGGCATGGAGTATGAAGACATGGATAATATCGTCTTTAACAGCCC
>DAOTXI010000669.1:0-13728 GCA_034435475.1 Anaerolineales bacterium | reverse complement strand
GCCAGGTTCCAGGTATCAGGTTTTAGGTTTGCAAACGGGCAACCTGCTTCTTGACATCTGGCACATGAAACTAAAGTGGAATATTTCCGTGTTTCTTCGCCGGGTTGCCGTCGCGTTTGTTGCTCAGCATGGCGAGGGCGTTGATGAGGCGCGGGCGGGTTTCCCTGGGTTCGATCACATCGTCGATATACCCGCGCGAAGCCGCCACATACGGATTGGCGAATTTCTCCTTGTAATCGGCAACCAATTCCGCCTTGCGTTTGATCGGGTCTTCGGCGGTTTCGAGTTCGCGGCGGAAGATGATGTTGACCGCACCATCGGGTCCCATGACGGCGATCTCGGCTGTGGGCCAGGCGAGGTTCAAGTCACTGCGGATGTGTTTGGAGGACATGACGCAGTATGCGCCGCCATAGGCTTTGCGCGTGATGACGGTTAGTTTGGGAACCGTCGCTTCACAATACGCATACAGAAGTTTTGCCCCCGAGCGGATGATGCCGTGGTGTTCCTGGTTTGTTCCCGGTAAAAAGCCGGGCACATCTTCGATGGTGATGATGGGGATGTTGAACGCGTCGCAGAAGCGGACGAAACGCGCGCCTTTCTCGCTCGCGTCAATATCCAATACCCCGGCAAGAACGGCGGGCTGGTTGGCAACGATGCCGACGGAACTTCCGCCGAGACGGGCGAAGCCGACCACGATATTGGCGGCGTAATTCTCATGGATCTCAAAGAAGTTGCCATCGTCAACGATGAGGCGGATGACCTCTTTGATGTCATAGGGTTTATTCGGGTCATCGGGGATCATGGCGTTGAGCGACTCGTCCATTCGAAGCGGGTCATCGGTTGACGGCGCGAGCGGAGCGTCTTCCATATTGTTTTGCGGCAAGTACCCAAGTAGTTTGCGGATGAGGTACAGCGTATCGGCTTCGCTGTCTGCGGCGATGTGACACACCCCGGATTTTTCCGAGTGGACGCTTGCGCCTCCCAACTCCTCCTGTGTGACTTCCTCATGGGTGACGGCTTTTACCACATCCGGGCCGGTAACGAACATATAGGAAGTGTTGCGGGTCATGAAGATGAAGTCGGTCAATGCGGGGGAGTAGACCGCGCCTCCGGCGCAGGGGCCCATAATGGCGGAAACCTGCGGGATAACGCCGGATGCCATGGTGTTGCGCAGAAAGATATCGGCATAACCTGCCAGTGAAACGACGCCTTCCTGAATGCGCGCGCCGCCGGAGTCGTTCAGCCCGATGATCGGGGCGCCATTCTTCATCGCCATGTCCATGATCTTGCATATCTTTTCCGCGTGGACCTCGCCAAGACTCCCGCCGAAGACGGTGAAATCCTGCGAGTAGACGTAGACCAGCCTGCCGTCAATCGTGCCCCAACCCGTGACGACGGAGTCGCTCATGAATTTCTGTTCGTCAAGGTTGAAGTCGTGGGTGCGGTGGACGACGAAGGGGTCCACTTCGCGGAAGGAGCCGCGGTCCAGCAACAGGTCAAGGCGTTCGCGGGCGGTCAGGCGTCCCTTTTTGTGTTGTGAGTCAATACGCGCCTGCCCTCCGCCCAAACGGGACTGCGCTTTCAAGTCATTCAATTTCTGGATTTTCGATGTTTCGTTCATATGCCTCTCTCGACAATGATTTCGATGTAATATAGACAAGGGTCAGGAATGCAATTTCAATAACGATTACAAATGGCAAATTCGGGCGTGGCGATTGCCAAGCCAGCCTTTCGATCCAATACCAGAGGATGTACCCGATTGCCATGACCGGGAGCAGCCAGTGGCTCCAGCGTTTGGTTTGCCAGAGACCCCATGCGAGAACGAGACCGGTCAGAAACCAGACAATCCCCGATGCCGCGCCGACGACCGGCGGATATCTGGTGGAAAATTCTTCGAGCGTCGCGCTCCACGCGATAAAAGTCCATGCTTTGACGGCATTCCATATTGCTAGAGTTAACACCATCCAAAAGGCAAGGGTTACTGGAATGGGGCGCTTCATGACTAATATTTTGGCTCTTCCAGTAGATATAGAAGGTCTTTTCCGCCGAAACTGGCGTATCGCTCGAGATAGGGGGCGAATTGACCATAGTAGGGCGGCAGGGCGAGCAGGCGCGGGTTTGCAAAGATAATCCTCATGCCCTGCCCGCGCAGGTAGAGGGGCGCTTCGCCGTTTTGGAGGATGTGGAAATATTCGTAGCTGTTGATAAGACCGTCCATGTTGATAATGGTGCGGTCATGGATGAAATAGCCGACGTTGCCGCCTCCAGTCATGCCGATGACGTCTCCGGGCAGGGTGTTGGCTTCAAGAAAGGCGACGACTTCCATAAGCGGTCGGTCGGGTTCGTAACGCCCGTGCGGCATGGCGTATTCGACAAAACCCCAAAATCTATTTGCCAAATTTGCGCCATATAACAAGGTTATGACGATTAGAATCATATTCGCCGTGCGGAAGCGGCGCAGGGGTTTTAGCAACAGGTCGAGGAAAAGTCCCAGCGCAAAGGTGAGCAGGACCATCTGGCTGACCCAATACCATTCCTTGATCCCGCCGTAGGCTGTGGCGGTGTAGGATAGGATTTGTATCAGGCTGGCGGAAACCAGGGGTATGAAACCGAGATTGGTCGCCGCCTGCCGGGAACGGCGTTTGAAAAATAGAACGAATACAAGCCAGATCGAAACTGCGATGGAAAGCAGGGCAAAAAATCGTTCCGTTTCCATATCCGCGCCGCGGACGAAATGCGGGCGCAGGGTTTCATTGAGAACCCAAAGCGTTTCTGTGAAGGGCTTTCCGCTGTCGAAGGCGTCTGAACCGAGACCGAAGTACTCGGGCCAGTTGTTTGCGGGTGTTTCGTAGGCGCTGTCGCCCATGGAGCCCCACCAGCGCTTGATTTGTCCGCTGACCGGGCTGGAGGTGCCGAAGGCAAACTGGCTGGAGACCATGTACAGGATGAGCAGTCCGCCGACGACGCTGTAGTATGCCGCGCCTTCGCCCAGCCAGGTTTTCCATCTGGAACGAAACTGCGCTAGCGGAGCGTCATCGGGTTGGGTTCTGTTTGGGTTGGTGAACCAAGCGGCGGTGAGGCGCGAGGCGAGGATGAAGGTCAGAGTAATAATAAGGTCGAAGAGAAAAGCCGAACGGGGGAAATTCCTTCCCAATCCTATTTGAACAAAGAGGATGTAAATGCCTGCGCTGATTCCCACACCGAGGGAGGCCCCGATTAATGATTGTCGAAACCAGACCCACGTCTTCATTGAACGTGGATGGCGATATAAGCCGAGGAAATAAAATGTTATTAACTTTACGACCAATGCGATCAGGGTCGCTTCTACGACGGATGAGGCGTAGGTGGTGTTGTAGGATTCGAAGCCGGTTCGCAGCAGGATGGCGCTGGTCATCGAAACAAAAATGGCGGCGATGTCGAGCGGGAGAAAATATCGGATGGTCGTGCCGCGGAAGACAACCCACAGCCCGACGAGGACGGCGAAGAATACAAGGTCGAGGCGGCTGAGCATGGCAAGCGAGGCGAATAAACCAAGCAGGGCAAACCGTTTGGGCGGAATTGTATTCGCGCGCCATTCGCTCTCGAATTTCGAAAGTTGGAATACCGTCAGGACGACAAAGAAAATTGCGATGGGGGTTTCCAATCCCATTTCGTAAACGGTGGCGTGGATGTACGGGTTGAATGACCAGAAAATCGCCGCGAGGATTGCAACCGCGTGCGAAAGATGTTTTTTCGACAGACGGTAAAACAGAATGGATGTTGCAGCGTGGATGACAGCGATGACCACCAGCAGGACGCGCAAAGGCAAAATAAGATCGAATCGAGTAAGCGCGAAGATCGGGATGCAGACCAGCATCCACAGGGGATGGTAGCCGTTGGTGATGTTGATGCCGTCGAAAGTGCTGCCATGCCCCTCGGTTATATTTTGGGCAACCTTGAAATAATAATAGGCGTCGTCGCGCACAAACCAGTGATTTGGAAAGGCATACGGGTCGGCCGTGGACGCGCGAATATGGAACGCCAGCATGACGACGATGAGCGCGATCTCGAATGGCGCAATGCGGTCGAAGATTTTTTTCATCAGGGAATCGAGAGCGTGATCCTTCCGAAGTTTTCGCCGCGCTACAGGCGTTCCTGTGCGGCGGCGGCTTCCTTCAAAGGGAAGGTCATGTCGTGGATCGGTTTGAGTTTTCCGCCAATGACCAAATCCATCACTTCACAGAAATCGACAAGCGTGCTCATGGTGGAGCCAATGACCGATAAGTGTTTGGCAAAAATATAACGGTTGTCAATTTCGAAGCGCGGTCCGCCGCTGTTGCCCACGGTTAACAACCGCCCGCCTTTTTTCAGGGCGCGCAAACTCAAGGGGAAGGTCGTGCCAACATTGTCCACGACAACGTCCACACCTTGTTTATTTGTCGCGATGTAAACCGCCTTCGACCAATCCTCTTCCTTCGAGCGGTCAATCAGGACATCCGCGCCGATGGCTTGAGCTGCTTCAAGTTTCTTTGAATTGGAACCGATGACGATGACCCTGGCTCCGAGGTATTTCCCGACCTGGATCGAAGCGGAATTCACGCCTCCTCCCGCGCCGACAATTGCCACGGTTTCCCCAGCCTTTACCCCGCCGCGTGTGACCATCGAATGCCAGGCGGTCTGGTAAACAAGAGCCGCGCTGACAGCAAGATGATAGTCGTACTCCTTGGGTAATTTATATAGCTGGCGGACGGGCAGGGAAACGTACTCCGCGTATGTGCCGCGGACTGTCTCGCCGAGCAAGTGCCAGTTTCTGCAAAGGTTGTCGCGCCCCGCTTTGCAGAAATCACATTCGCCGCATCCGAGGTTGGCATTGATGACAACATGGTCGCCGATTTTCAACCCACCGGCTTCCGATGTCTTTGTGCCGTCCCCGAATGAAACGATCTCACCCGCCCCGTCCGCGCCGTTGATGTGGGGCAGGTCGAGCTTCAAACCCTGCCAGCCGTTGCGGACGAAGACATCCATGCGGTTGAGGGCGGCGGCTCTTAATTGGACGAGCGCTTCGCCGGGCTTTGGCTTCGGGGTCGGGAAGTCGCTGTATTCCAGGACTTCCGGTCCGCCGTGTTTGTGGAAGAGGGTTGCTTTCATGGGTTTGTTTTCTGTGTATATGTGTAGTCGGCGCTCTCTTGCGCCGACGTACGCGTTAGAGAACGCATCCTACGCCTTCTTTTGAGCAATTGCTGTAATCGAACCATTATCAGAATAAATGCTGAATTTATTCAAGAAGCCGATTAATCCGTTCAGGAATCTGCCGGGGTTGTTGCCGAGGCGGAACAAACGCCGGAATAAAAACCCGAGAGTCGCATATTGCCCTGCGCGGCGGACTTCAAGGACTTCGTACTGCTCCGAAAGAATTTTACGGATGGTCTCTGGCGACCAATAAAAAACATGCTCGGGCAGTTTGTAGGATACCCAATTTTTACCAGATACTTTCGATAACAGGCTGGTTGGGTCGGGGGTGGTGATGGCGAGCACCCCGCCCGGTTTGAGGACGTGGTGAATCGCAGCGAGGAAATTCTTCGGGTCGTAGATGTGTTCAAAGGTATCGAAGGCGACAACCAGGTCGAAACTTTCCGTGGGGTAGCCTGCGGATTCGATCAGACCGAGGCGGATGCGGTCTCCCCAGGTCTTTTGCGCCTGCGCCACGATGTAATCGGATGGGTCGAGCCCATACACGTCGAATCCCAATTTTTGGGCGGCGGTTAGAAAGTAACCGGGTCCACAGCCGATGTCCAACGCTTTGCCAGATGACTTATAGGGCGCAATTTGTTTCAAGCGCAGGGTAAATGTTTTCACCCAGTTGTCGCTGATCTCCATATATTCATCGTAGCCTTGTCCTGAAATGTTGGAATTGTAATAGGCTTCGTTCTTGTAAAGTTCAAGGATGGCTTGTTCGGTCAGACGCGGAGAAAGGTAGGTCAACCCGCAGGAGGAACAAGCGACAACCCGGTAGGGGGCGAAGTCGTGGCGGGTAACGGATGGGGCGTCCGGTCCGCACAGGGGGCAGGAGGCAGGTTCGAGATTAAGAGAGGAGGCGGTATTTGTCATTTGCGGAAGATGCCCGCCAGGTCGCCGCGATCCTTGCGGGCGAAGGCTTTTAGCAGGCTTTTATTCAACTGGATCAATGAGATGATGACGATCAACAGTCCCGCCGAGGCAAGCATTGGGTCGCGGACTGCGGCTGGGATGAAGCGCAAAAAGATGATGTAGGATACCCTGTCGAGCGTGGGTTGGAGGATGATGGGCGATAAAATTTTAGCAAACCCGATACCGGCGAGGAATACGCCCAGCACGAAGAGGACCATCCAGAATTGAGTGCCCGCGCTTGGTTCGAGCCAGCGCCAGAAACTTGCGCGGAAGTAAATGCCCAGGGTGTCCACAAAGGTGGCGAACAATGCGCCGAATTTCATGCGTCCCATGCCGCCCTTGCGGACATAGGAAACCTCGACCGGGTGTTCGACGATCTTGTAGCCAAAACGCGATGCCGCGACGAGCAGTTCAAGGTCGAAGGCAAAACGGCTGACGCTCATGCGTGGAATGGCATTCTCGAGCACTTCGCGCTTGAAGGCTTTGATGCCGGTCTGAGTATCGCTGATGCTCAGGTCGAAGAGGAATTTGACCGTGTTGCGATAGAGCGAACTCGTCAGGCGGCGCGGCGCGGGGAAGCGGTTGGAGCTGGGGTCTTTCACGCCCGCCACCACATCGGCTTGTTCGTTCTCCATGACGGCGAGCAATTTTACTATGTAATGCGGCGCGATCTCGAGGTCTGAGTCGAAGAAGATGATGACATCGCCCTGCGCATGTTCGAATCCGCGAAACAGGGAGGCTCCTTTTCCGGCATTGGATTTCAATTGCACAGGTATTATGCCCGGTCTTGATTTTGCGGCGCGTTTGATTTCCGCCGGGGTGTCATCCGCGCTGCCGTCGTCCACTGCGATGATCTCGGCGCCGCATCCCTTGAGTGAGTCGGATATGGCGAGCAGGTTTTCACGGATGTGCAAACCTTCATTGAATGCCGGGACGATGACGGACAGGTGGATGGAATGTTTCTTTTGGGTTCTGGTCATTCGGGAGGGTCAGGGATTGATCTTAAATTCGATCAGGTTCGATTGCAGGGTTCGGTTGCCAAGCGGGTCCACGATTGGGAGTCTCTGGCTGAATGCTTGCAGTGAGCAACGGTAGACTCCCGGTTCCAGCGACATGACGATACTTCCCTCGCCGATCTCATCCGGGAAGTTGTAGGTCTGGGGGGGCAGGTCGGAGAAGCTATCGTTCTCGGGTTTAAAGTTCAGGTCGGTGGTGGCGACGACGGTGTCTACAAATACCGCCATGAAACCGAGCGGATCGTCGTTGTAGGGTCGGCTGATCTCGCCGGTATTGAGTCCGATGGGCGCGTCGAAGGGACCGACCCGTTCCCATAGCCATTGATTGACCTGTTCCAGTTCGATGTTGCTGAACGGTTGGGATTGACCGTTCAAGGTGATAAATCCCGGCGAAGTATCCACGACACGCTTGTAGTAACGCACCCAGATGTAGACCGGCTTTTCCTCAATAACCTCGAAGTCAAAAAGGGTGGGTTGGCTGTCGTAATTGTCAAAGAGGAAGCCGGATCCGCGCCAACCTGTTGCAAATGCAGTCGTAGCCTGCCAGCCGGGTCCGGGGTTGAGAGTTTCCGCTTCGATGGCTGTGTGGATGACCTGCTGGCTTTCACAGGCGATTGTGACCCGGTTGGCGGTTCCCTGAGAGAGTTTCCAATGAAAGGTGTCGGGCTTCTCCTGTTTCAGGGTCAGCCTCGCGCTGGTACAAGCCGGGTTGGCGAGAGAGTCCGCGTCTAAATCCACCCGGATGAAATATTGACCGTCGAACCAGGTCGCGAATGGGTAACAAGTTCGGATGCCTTGTGTCAACGCGTCTCGTTTCTCCCGTTCATTCAGGCTGAGTTTGTCTAGGATGATCGAGCGGGTCGGACGGGCGCTCATGCCTTTCAGATTGGGGAGGATTTCCTCCAACGCGACGTTTTTGTAGGATTTCTCAACCTGGTCCAGGGGTAGTTTTTCCAACATGAACAGTTCGATCATTTGATATTCGTTGTTGAGCGCCTCGTTTGCCTCCGGGACGGATGCCAGCACAATGAGATTATTTTCACTGGCGGCTTCCTTCGCCATTTCAGCCACTTCGCGCCGCATCTGACGGTCTGAATAATCAATGACTTCATTGAAGTAGATGAATAGGTTGAAAACGGGGAGCCAGAAAATGACAGCCAGCGATACTGCTGTGACGAGCGGGCGGAAATCCGGACCGAGTCCGCGCAGGCTTTCGCGGCTGAACACGTACATGCCGACTGCAACAAGGATGTATACGGCAGGCAGGGCCGGGTAGTAGACCCGCCCAAAGGGAGAATGAGCCGCGATTGGGATGGGGAAAATGAACAACACCACCCAGAGCGTCGTCCAGAGAGAGAGACGGCGGCGCAGGGTCGCCATCGAAGCCACAAAACCAAAGGTCAGCCATGGCAGGAGGAAGGCGTTGAGCAGGGGTCCGTTTCGGTTGTAGAGAAAGTCTTCAGAGAGAAAGGCATACCAGTTCGAGACCACTTGTTGGAACTGGCTCCAGGCAACGAGCAGACCCTCGCTCCAATCCCTGGTGGAAAATTCGTAATAGGTAAGCCTGCCCGTCATATAGGGGACGACGAACGGCATGATGAGCAGTGTCGGTGTGAGCAGCGCCATGATGTTTCGCATGGCTGTGCCGAAGTTTTCCTTTTGACGGATGGCTTCGATGACCACAAGGATCAGTATCACCGGACCGATGGGCCAGACGGTATCGTAGGTCAATAGACCGAGGGCGAGCGCGATCCCGGCAATGGCGTAATGAGTCCAATGCTTCTTTTCAAGCGCCCATGCCAGAAGAGCCAGCGCGAGGATGGGCCATAATTTCACATGACTTTCCACGTTTGCCAGGCGGCTGGCGCTGATATCGAAGATGGACGCGCTTAACAACCACGCCGCAAGCAGGGCGATTGGCATGGCGGCAATACGGCGGATAAGCAAATAAAAGATGAAGGTCGCAATGATGCTAAATAGGGCAACTTCGAATCGCGCCGCAAAAAGCGAGGGACCCATGAGCCGGTGGAAGATCGTTTGCATATAGAAACTGACCGGCAGGGAGTCGCGGTGGTACAAGCCGCTCAGGTCCATTTCGCCGCGCAGTCCCAGCCAGACCACTTCGGCGGTCCATTTGGCTTCGTCGCCTTCGATCCCATATGGGACGGATTTCAACAAATACATGCGTCCAAATGTGGCGAGCGCAATGAAGGCGATGACGAGGGCAACCTCCCAATTGTTTGAAAGCGGGCGCGGACCGTCAATATCGGCGGAAAGTTCTTCGTTGTTGATCAGGCTCCACAACAGAAAGCCCCCGGCAGCGAAGAGATAGAGCGCGATGCCCAATGCCGCCTGTACCTGCCCGGAGGTCATCCATTGCGCGCCGCCCGCCAGAGCCATGAAACTCCAAAGGGCGGACGCTTTGACGATTTTGGGGGACTTTTTGACAAAAGCAAAAATGGCAAGCCCGAGGGCAAGCAGTCCAGTCAGGATATTGCTGGCAGTTGCGGTTTCATGATAATAAAAGATCAAATGATTGCGCTGCCAGTGGATGAAGTAGAACGGGCTGGTCACTTCGCCGGGGTTGTTTGTGAAGTTGCCCTGCAATTCGACCGGCGCTGAAATAAGAGCAAATAACACGATTACAACAAAGACGCCAGCAAGCGTCAGCTCGCGTTGATAAGTTCGCAAAAAGAAAACAATTTTTGTTTTAAGATCGCCGCCAGGGGTTGCTGTCTTCGATTCTGGCGTAGGTTCCAACTCAACTGGCGGGGGCGCATCCTTCCATCGTTGGCGACGGGATAGGATAAGTAACGCCAGACTGAGCGTCACTGCCGCTGCAATGGTGGATAAGGACCATAAAGGAGTGAGTTCCATAAAACTTATTTCTTCTCCAGTTCAAGTCTTGAGATGACCAGTCTTTGGATCTCACTTGTCCCTTCGTAGATTTCGGTGATCTTTGCATCCCGGAAATAACGTTCGATGGGCAATTCCCTGCTGTAGCCCATGCCGCCGTGAATCTGCACCGCCTGATGAGCCACATACATGGCGGTTTCGGATGCAAATAATTTTGCCATCGAGGCTTCCAATGAATACCGCCCGCCCGACTGCTTGGACTTCTCCTTTGCAAGCGCGGCGTTGTAGATCAATAAGCGCGATGCTTCGATGCGGGTCTTCATGTCGGCGAGTTTGAATCCGGTTCCCTGGAATTGACCGATGGGTTGCCCGAACGCCTCGCGCTGACCCGCATACTGCCTTGCCGCTTCGTAAGCCGCCTCGGCAATTCCGAGCGCCTGTGTTGCGATTCCGATCCGCCCCGCGTCCAACACGGTCATGGCGATCTTGAAACCTTCACCCTCCGCACCGAGCATGTTTTCAGCCGGAATGCGGCAATCTTCGAAAATCAATTCGCTGGTAGCCGAGGCGCGGATGCCGAGTTTCGGCTCTTTCTTTCCACGAGTCAGTCCCGGCGTTTTTCCGTCTACCAGAAACGCGCTCACGCCTTTTTGTTTTTTATCCGGGTCGGTCATCACGAAGACGACGAAATAATCGGCGACCGGTCCACTGGTGACCCAGGATTTGCGTCCGTTTAGAATGTAGAAGTCCCCGTCGCGGATGGCGCGGCTGCGCATCGTCGCGGCATCGGAGCCGCTCTGCGGTTCAGTCAGCGAATACGCCCCGATGGCTTTGCCTGCTGCGATGGGGGTCAGAAATTTTTTCTTCTGTTCCTCCGTCCCAAACTTCAAGATGCCGTGGCAATACAGCGAATTATTGACGGACATGATGACACCGTGCGAGGCATCCACTTTGCAGATTTCTTCGAGGGCGAGGACGTAGGCGAGCGTGTCCATGCCTGCGCCGCCATATTGTTCAGGGACTTCGATTCCCATGAAGCCGAGCCCGCCCATCTTTTTGATAGTGGCATGGGGGAATTCTCCGCTCTCGTCGAAGTCGGCGGCGATGGGGGCGATCTCTTTTTGGGCAAAATCACGCGCGGCATCGCGCAGCATTTTATGTTCGTCGGTCAACGGAAAGATGGGCAGGTCGGTCACGGGTTCCTCCGATATTGGATGGGGGAATTATACCGTGTGGGAGCGAACGGCTGCGGCGAGTATCATTACAATGGATGGGACCAAGCTTGGGCGGGGCGATGATCCGCAAGTGTCGGTATCGGAATAATTGCATTGACGATGTTAACAAAACCGTTATAATGCGCAAACTTCGACAAAAGTCATCATGGCGGCGTCCGATTCGGATTTCAATCACTAATTGGGGTTCCGAAGAGGCGGCGTTTTTTTATCTGGTGACGGGTCGAATCGAATCCATTCATCTCAAAAGGAGAGAGAGTATGAAATCAAAGTGGTTCGTAATGTTCAGCGTCATGGTTCTTGTCAGCCTGGCGGCTTCCGCGTGTGCGGGCGCGGCAGGTGGCGGAGAAGCCGGCGGTCCTTTACAGTCCGTCGGTGAAGGGGAAGGCGCCCTGTCCATCGTTTCATGGGCGGGCTACATCGAGCGCGGCGAGACCGACCCGAACTTCGACTGGGTGACCCAGTTCGAAGCGGACACTGGTTGTATCGTCACGAACAAGACCGCGGCAACATCCGATGAAATGGTTGCGTTGATGAACGAAGGCGGCTTCGACCTTGTGACCGCTTCCGGCGACGCCTCCAACCGTCTGATCTCCGGCGGGCGCGTTCAGGAGATCAACATTGAATTGATCCCCAGTTACAGCAAGATTGACGAACGCCTTCAGAACGCCGCCTGGCATACCGTGGACGGCAAACACTATGGCGTGCCTTATTCCTCCGGTCAGAATATTCTGATGTACAACACCGAAGTCTTTGGAGGCGAGGCTCCCGATAGCTGGAGCGTGGTCTTCGAGGAAACAACCCTGCCCGACGGCGAATCCAACAAGGGGCGCATTCAGGCGTATGATGGACCGATTTACGTTGCCGATGCTGCCCTTTATTTGAAGAGCGCCAACCCAGAACTCGGCATTACCGACCCGTACTCCCTGAAGCGTGAACAGTTCGATGCCGCCATCGAATTGCTTCGCCAGCAGCGCACTCTCATCAACCGTTACTGGCACGATGCCTTCATCCAGATGGATGACTTCACCAACGAAGGCGTTGCGGCTTCCGGCTCGTGGCCCTTCCAGGCGAACCTGCTGAAGGGTGGCGGGGCGCCGATTGACAAGGTTGTGCCGAAGGAAGGCGCGACCGGCTGGGCGGATACCACCATGCTGCATGTGGATTCCGAACATCCGAACTGCGCTTATATGTGGATGGAATGGTCATTGAACCCCAAAGTGCAGGGTGACCTTGCCGCCTGGTTCCAGAACATCCCTGTCCGCCTCGATGCCTGCGAAGGCAATGACCTGCTCGGACCTGAAGGATGTGTCAACAACGGCTTGAACGACTTCGACAAGATCCAGTGGTGGCGCACCCCGACCTCCGCCTGTAGTGATGGGACGAATGAATGTGTGCCCTACCATGAATGGGTGACTCAGTACGTTGCCGTGATTGGCGGACGCTAATCTGTTTGTAATCGAGCATCAGGTGGTTTGGTCTCGCCTGATGCTCGATTTTGTGGAAATATCCGGTATATCTTTTGATCTTTGCCCATCTTCCACCTCGTGAAGGTTGGCAAAGATCGCCAGATGCGACCTGAAAGATCAAAATATCCATCCTACTTCAAGGGTTAAATTCCATGACAGATCAATCCATGCCCGCCATCAAATTCGAGAAGGTCAGCAGATATTTTGGCGATGTTAAGGCGGTTGACGAAGCCGACCTCGAAATCCACGATGGCGAATTCTTCTCGATGCTGGGACCCTCCGGTTCAGGAAAGACGACCTGCCTGCGGATGATCGCCGGCTTCGACCGCCCCACAGCCGGGCAGATCTTTTTGTATGGCAAGGACGTATCCGGCCTGCCTCCCTATGAACGCGACGTAAATACGGTCTTCCAGGATTATGCCCTTTTCCCACATATGACCGTGGCGGATAATATCGGATATGGATTAATGGTTAAAAAGGTCGCCAGACCCGAGCGGATGAAACGGGTGGATGAAATGCTCGAGCTTGTCCAACTCTCCGGTTTTGGCGGACGCAAACCCTCCCAACTTTCCGGCGGACAAAGGCAACGCGTCGCGCTTGCCCGGGCATTGGTCAATCATCCCAAGGTTCTGCTTCTCGATGAGCCCCTCGGCGCACTGGACCTCAAACTGCGACAACAAATGCAGGTGGAGTTGAAAACGATCCAGAAGCGGGTCGGCATCACCTTCATTTTTGTGACCCACGACCAGGAAGAGGCGTTGACGATGAGCGACCGCATTGCTCTCTTTAATAATGGAAAGATCGAACAAATCGGCTCCCCGGCGGAAATTTACGAACATCCCAAAAGCGCCTTCGTTGCCGGGTTTGTGGGAACCTCCAATCTTGTCAGCGGCGAAGTGGCAAGACGCATCACCGGCATGGATGTGACATTCTCCATCCGCCCTGAAAAGATACACCTCGGAAGCATTGACAGAAAAATACCGGCGGAGGATTATTCCAGCGACGGAACCATTCGGGATGTTGTCTATC
>DAOTXI010000668.1:0-1635 GCA_034435475.1 Anaerolineales bacterium | reverse complement strand
GAAGAGAAGCGATATGCCGCCCCGGTGGACTCGGAGCCGAAGAACCAAACTGCCGATACGCCATAAATCATGGCAAGCAGCGGACCATCTGCGGCGGAAAATTCGAAACTGCGGCCAAAGATTTCTATGGCTGGCGATATTTTCAGAGAGAGGGAGCCGAGAAGCAGAGCGGTGTCTATGGGGATGAAAAGCGCTGTCAACGAAAGCAGGGCGGCGACCCCGCCTCCGAAATATGCGGAATACTTTTCATTCGAAAGGAAAAAGATTGCAACACCCGCAAGCAGGGGCAGACCGATCCAGAGGATGGGGGCGCTCATTCCTCATCCTCCGGCGCAATAAGCGGGACCGAGCCTGCTGTAATCAGGTAGGCGCCGATGCCCCCCAGCCCAAGCGTTACCGCCGCCAGTAGACCAGTGACAAGGATGGCGCTTTCAAGGGCGGCGTAAAGGATTTCAAAACCAGACAGCAGGCTTAACAAACCCGCCGCCACCCGCAGGAGGTCGTTTGTTACGCCGAGTTGGGCGACTCCCGCACCGATCAGTAATAACCCGGCGGCGACCACGGGCAGACCCATGCCGGGAATTGCGGCTTCGATACGCGGCGTTCCCCCAGCTGAGACGAGGATGACGATTCCCATCAGGAGCAGGCGGAATGCCGACCCGCGTGGATAAAAACGATCCTGGTCTCCATCTTCGGGCGGGGGCAGGTTGATGCGGGTCATGCCGAGGACGGCGACGGACATCCACCCGGCGATCAATTTTACGGAGCCCATCGCCAGCGGAAGGTGACGGGTGACGAGCCAGAAGGCAGCCAGGTATTGAATCGCCAGCGCGCCCAAAAGGATGCGCCAGTCGCGGCTGACCAGAATCGCCGCTGAAGTTGCGAGCGCCATTGCCACCGCTATCCATGAAAGAATTTCAATGAACATCTTAGCGCGTTCCCCCCACGATTACGAGAACGAAGAAGACAAGGAACAATAGCGTCCACATGATGCCGCCCTCTCCTTCGAGGGATTTGTTTATGGTTTGTGAAAGCCTTGCCAGCCCGCGATAAACCGCCCAAAGACTCTGATAAATACTGTTGACACCCGTCCCAGCCGACCCGACCCAATGGACGCGGGCGGGGCTGAAGATGCGAAAACGCCGGGTCGCCCAGACCAAGCCCAGGGTCAGGAAAGAAGCGAGAAGGGCTTGAATCCAGCTCCCGGTTTGTAGCGCACCCTCCCAGCCGAAAATTCCAAGAAAAAACTCAACAGCGAGTAATAATCCGATCCCTGCCGGGTAAACGCTTTTTGCCCATGAAGGTTGATCGTCGAGCGACTCTGTTCCGGGGCGTAAAGCAAAGCGGATGTAACCGGCGATCATTGCCGCCTGAGCCGCAAGGGTAAACGGTATCGCAAAACCCGCATTCCCATTCCATGCGGATGCGGTGAGTGAAAAGGGCAGGCTCGAAATACCCCACGCGCCGACCAATAAAACGCGGTTGGTGAATATCATCCTGACCGATGATAGGAATAACGCGCCACCCGCCAGGATGAGGACGCAAGCCCAAGCCGCCGCGCCTAAAGGATTGCCCCCCAGCGCGGACAGCACGGCAAGCGATGCAATACCGATCTTCCAATAAGGACGCCCGCTC
>DAOTXI010000667.1:0-1638 GCA_034435475.1 Anaerolineales bacterium | reverse complement strand
GGAAAATGCCGGGCAGTTCTGCCCCGAGCGTTTCGCGCACGGACGCAAAACCCCGCCCATGAGCTACATTCCATTTGGCGGCGGTCCACGGGCGTGCATTGGCGCGGCGTTCGGTCAGGCAGAGGCGCGGATCGTGCTTACATACCTGCTCAAAAATTTCACATTTGAATTCACCGGTCACAAAATCCATGCACACATGGGCGCGACCCTCGAACCCAGACCAGGCGTGAGGATGAAAGTGTGGAGAAGAGTAGAGAACAGGAAATAGTTATCAGTAAGCAGTTATCAGTAAGCAGTTATCAGTGAGCAGGCAAATGGCTAATAGACTACTAGACTACCAGACCATCAAACTACCAAACTATCCAACTATCAAACTATCAAATCAAAAGACTAACAAACTACCATGACTTACTTCGGTTTTCTATTACGCTTTCTCGTGATCCCCATCCTTGTTTTTCTTGTCATCACCTGGTGGGACAATAAAAACAACCGCCCCACACCCGGATTCAATAACGGCAGAGCAGTTTGGATTGCTATTCTGATTCATATCGCCCTTGCGGTGACGTACACCACCCCCTGGGATAATTATCTGGTTGCCACTGGTGTGTGGTATTACAACCCCGATTTGGTAACCGGCATTGTCATCGGATACGTGCCCATCGAAGAGTATACCTTCTTTGTGCTGGAAACCATCCTTGCCGGGTTGTGGTGGTGGTTTCTCGCGCGGCGCATTCCCGAACCGACAAATGAATTCAAGCCCAGCAAAACCGGGCGCATCATTTCGTTTGGCGTTCTGTTCGTACTGTGGATCATCTTCACCTGCCTGTTCTTCTTCGGCGGCGTCGAGCTGACCTACCTGTCCATCATTTTGTTCTGGGCATTGCCCGCCATCTTCCCACAGATGTTGTATGGCGCCGATATTCTTTGGCACTATCGCAGGCTGGTCTTCGCCGCGATTTTCTTTCCTGGCTTGTATCTCTCGCTCATGGATATTATCGCCCTCACAGATACCACCTGGTCCATCTCGAAAGAACAGACTACCGGCATCCTCTTCTTCGGCATATTACCGCTGGAAGAAGTCCTCTTCTTCTTCATCACCAACATCCTCATCGGTTTTGGCATGACGCTGCTGCTGTCAAAGATCGGAGTCGAACGATTTGAGGATTGGAAATCAAATAACTACAAAAGAGTGCAGTGAAAAGGGGCACTCAAAGATTCATAATAACTCCCGAAAATCTGCATTTTCATGTACTCAGCTGTTCCGGCGCTGGACGTCGTATAAACTTACCAACCTTGCCACAAGGATGGCGACATACAAAACGCCGATGGTAACCTCGATGCCCGCCAGCATCCGCGCCCACATATTAGCGGGGAGGATGTCGCCGTAGCCCGCGGTGCTGAGGGTGATGAGGCTGAAATAAACGAATTGCTGCCATTGGACCGGTCCGCTCAGGGTATTGTCCACGTAGGAGCCGGGTAGGGCGGTTTCGAGCATACCGTAGATAGGGACGAAGAAAAAGGACAGGAGAAAGTATACGGCGCAAGCCGCGTAGATGACATCCGCGGTGACTTTTTCGGCGCTGAAGATGTAGCGCATCAGGGTCCAGATGATGTTGACATGGAAGATCAGTAAAATGG
>DAOTXI010000666.1:0-1862 GCA_034435475.1 Anaerolineales bacterium | reverse complement strand
CATAGAGGTCGTCCTTTATGGTTTCATCGGCTTCGATCACGATCACATCGCCAGAGCGCCCGTCAAATGCCCGGGCAGAGGGGACAACGGCAAGAGATAGGAACGCAATCAATATAAAGACTGTCGAAATACGTTGAATGGTTTTCATGGTTACTCCTTGGAAAATGCTTCCGAGAAGGATATACGCCCCTGGCTTCGTTCTGGTTGCAGGGATTCCCGCCTCTTTCCCCGCCCCGGCTTGATTCTCCCCAGTCGGCATTTTCCTCCCTGTTACCCCGCTTACCAAGCCCGCTAAAGCGGACTCCCCGCCCTCACATCGTCTTCAAATTCGCAGGTTGACCGAAATACCACTTCATTAACTCGACGAACCAGTAGCAATATTTCTCCCTTTCCTCCGAAATTCCCCTGCGAATGGCATCCAAACTCATAAACCCGATTTCAGCGATTTCTGCCGGGTCGAATTGCACGGGCGTTCCGTTCAGCCGACCTTCGTAAATCTCACTGATCTCATGGTCGTTTACGCCATATTCCATTTGGATCTTTCCGCGCCTTGTGAGGCTAATCCCTTCCACACCCATTTCCTCTTTCATCCCGCGGACTGCCGCTTCAAGATAACTTTCCCCCGCCTTGACGTGCTCCGATACGGAGCAATCCAACAGCGACGGCGAATTGGAGCGGTCTGCGCTGCGTTTTTGAATGAGCATCTCACCTTGTTCGTTGAATAGGAAGACATGCGCGCCGCGATGCAAAAGTCCGCGCTGGTGGACGACCGAGCGCATTGACTGTCCGGTGATCTCGTCTTCGTTGTTGACAACATCCAAAAGTTCATCCATTGTTGTGTTTTTCCAAAGGGAATATTTTTTCGGGTTCCATGCTGAAGCCAAAGCAAATGAAAACCGCAAGCGGGATGACCTGAAACAGAAGGCGGGCTTGTGAGGTCATCAAATGCCAGGAAAGGTCGTAAGGGGTGATGATGTATACAAATCCGTAACCGAGAAGTTGGAGGACGAGAAGGGCAACCAGAGTAAGGAATCCCCTCCGCTGAGTGTGGTATGCGCTGAATCCCATTATGAGAAAATAAACGAAAAGGAATATCGCCGGGGGTTTTAAGATGTCTGTTGCGAACGATTTCAGGATCATCTCATATCGTGAGAGATCGAGTAACTTTGCGAACAACCCGCCATCTGAAGTTGCCATCAGGTCGTTGGGCGGGGCGAGTAATTTGAAATACCCGATCACTGCCAATGGAAGGAATAACCCAGCCAGGTAATACGCCAGCGCCTTCTTGAAATTGGATGGCGATGCGATCATCAGGGCAACTACGCTGACAGCAATGAAGATCAAGCCTTCGTTCTTGGTCCAGCCGCATAGTCCCGCCATGAAACCGGAGAGCGCGAGCAGGGGGTAGTCGTTCACCAGGGTGAAGAAGTACATCAAAATGGCTGAGGCAAGGATGAAGTAGGCGAGGGGTACATCGGCGATGAGGGTCGTCCCGGTTGGGACAATACCCGACATGGCGATCAACACAATGGAGGCGAGACTCGCCTGCCCAATGGTTTTTGTATGCGCAATCGCGCTGAAAAGAAGGAAAATTGCCGAGAACGTGAACAAGAATCCCTGCATCATTGGGACGCGCAGGGTTTCGCTCCCGACCACATCCCAGCCCCAGGCAACATTGAGCGGAATGAGCAGTGGATAATCGGCATGACGCAACAGGGGCAGGTCGGGCGAAAGAGTCGCCGTCCAATTTTCGGGGTCGCGGTGGATGAAGCGGGCGGCGCGATTCCAAATGCTCCAGGCATCCAGGGCTCCCTGCGGGCGGGCGATCACATAGCGGGTGAAGACAAATACCGATAAGGCAA
>DAOTXI010000665.1:0-3799 GCA_034435475.1 Anaerolineales bacterium | reverse complement strand
CGGCAATACGGCGCAGTAAAGGAACTTGAAAAAAGGCGGTCAAGTGCTACACTATTATTAGTGAAACGTTTCACATTCTGGCGTCGCCCTCAACTCCGGGAGATTTGGAATGAAAACAACCAGCCTTTTGATGACTCAAGCCGCAACCCTTACGATTGCCCTGTCTTTCTTTCTGAGCGACTGTGCGCCGAAGAACCCCTTCCCACTCGCAGAGGGCGGTCCCTATCATGTGGGGAAGCGCGTAATTAAGTTCGTGGACGATAGTCGTGGTGGACGCTCAGTCCCCGTTACCTTGTGGTATCCCGCTGTAAGCCCCGCAGACTCTACGAGCACCGGTGCTGTCCGTGACGCCGAACCTGACCGCAGCGGAGAACCTTATCCACTGATCCTTTCATCCACTAAGGTGGCGAATATTTTCGCCCCGTACCTGGTCAGCCATGGATTCGCCTGGGCAAGTGTGGACGGAATTGATTCTTACATGGCGTTATATAAAGGGGCGATTGATCAACCAAGAGATATCCTTTTCGCCCTGGATCAGATTGCCGCAAATCCCTCTGAAGATCTCAAAGGCTTGATCGATGCTCAAAACGCCGGCACTATTGGATACTCCTTCGATGGATTCAATTCCCTGGCAATGAGCGGGGCACGGATTGATCCCGAGTACTACCTCGCTCAATGTCCAACTCCGGACGCTGCTACCAAAGCTGTTTTAGGAGGTCTGTCCGCCTTCAGCTGTGATCCGGCGGGTAAGTGGGATGAATTCACCGCTCATGTGGGCGATGCCATCACTGCCAGCGAAGATGGACTATGGCGACCGCTGACGGATCGGCGGATACGCGCCGTGATGCCGATGGCAGCCGAAGGATGGTGGCTGTACGGGGAAAGCGGGCTGGCAGCCGTTGACCGACCTGTCCTGATGATTGTTGGCACAAATGATGAACTGTACAAGGAAAATGCGCTGATTTATCAACACTTGGGCGCATCCGATAAGACACTGATATCTTTCGTCAGTCAAGATCACATGATGATCTATGATTCGCAAATGATCGCACGCATGGCGCATTTCGCGGTTGCATTCTTCGGTCACCACTTGCAGGGGCGTGAAGATTATGTCGGTTACTTTTCGGAGGAATTTGTCCTGAAACAGGAGGACCTGGCATGGGGCGTGTACGATGAGGAGTAAACGCGGGGAATTACATCGCGGTGATATACTGCATGAAATTTAGGCGACAGTCACTTCCAAAGTGACTGTCATCTTGTTTGAACGGAGACCCATGCGAAAGAAATTCATTTTTACGGCCATCCTGCTTTCCCTGCTGACAGGCTGTGCGGGGAGTAACCCCTTCAAAGATCGGCCCAATATCATCCTGATCCTCACCGACGACATGGATAATAGCCTGGTGCCGTTTGTGCCGAAGACCAGGCAGTTCATTGGCGAACAGGGCGCCACGTTCGAGAATTACTTCGTCACCACGCCTTTATGTTGTTCGTCGCGCGCGTCGATGCTGCGCGGGCAATATGCGCACAACACAGACATCCTTGAAAATTCACCCGGCTTTGCGCGTTTTTATAAACTCGATGAAGAGAAAGATACGATGAACACTTGGCTTCAAAATGCCGGGTATCGCACCGCGTTGTTTGGGAAATACCTAAACAATTATCCGGTGAATGCGGGCAAAAATTACATCCCGCCAAATTGGACGGATTGGGCGGCATTCATCAGTAACCGCAACCGCAGCGAGGGGGATTACTTTTACAACTACACCATGAACGTGAACGGTGAAGTGGTCGAGTACGGTGATTCTCCCGAAGAGTACAGCACAGATCTTATTTTGGATAAATCCCTCGCCTTTATCGAATCGAGCGTTGCGGCCGATTCTCCCTTTTTCCTTTTCGCTTCGGTCTACGCGCCTCACGGACCGGCGACGCCAGCCCCGCGCCATGTGGGCTTGTTCTCCGATTTGACCTATCCGCAAAAACCATCCTTCAATGAAGCCGATATCAGCGACAAGCCGCAATTGATCCAAACCCTTGCGACAAACGGGGATGTCTTCGACGAAGACGACGCGAATGGATATTTTCGCGGGCGTGCCGTATCCCTTCAGGCAGTGGATGAGTTGGTGGAGACTTTGGTCGAAGCCCTCGAAGCGAACGGCGAATTGGATAACACTTACATCATCTTCACCTCCGATAACGGCTTCCATCTCGGCGAGCATGGGCTTCCTTCCGGGAAAGGGACGGCGTACGAAGAGGACATCCTTGTTCCATTTATGATTCGCGGACCGGGCATCGAGCCGGGGATCACCGTCTCGCAGATGACCGCCAATATCGACTTTGCGCCCACCGTTGCTGAGATCGCCGGAGTGGAACCGGCATTTTTCGTGGACGGGCGGTCCTTCCTTCCGCTTCTTTTTGGGGAGCAAGTACTCTGGCGGGATGGTCTGTTGGTGGAGTTCGGTTATATTGACGAGGAAGAATCGTCAGATGCGCCCCCAGACCCGGAGACCGATAACGCCTTGAACGGGGTGAGAGGCGGAGCCTTCCGCGCCATTCGCGGACCGGATTATGTCTATGTGGAATATGCCAACGGAGATCTCGAGTTCTATGATCTGACCGCCGACCTGTACCAGTTGGAAAATCTCGCCGGGAGTTTGAGCGCCGAAACTCTGGAAATGCTCCATACCAAACTGGAAGCGCTGAAATATTGCGAAGATGAATCCTGCCGTGAGTTGGAGCAGGAATTGAAGATCGAATTCAAGTAGGGGCGACCCGCCCAAACTTAGGATTACAAAGGAGAATGAATGATCGTTTTATCGGATATGAACGGGACCCTGACCACCGGTTCGCCCTATCTTGGCGTTGTGGATTGGGTCAAACATCATCAAAGCAAATTCGAAGCGACCTGGTACAAGCTTTCGATCATGCCCTCGTATCTTCTCGCCAAACGCGGATTGATTGACTGGCAGGCATGGGGGCAGAAGTTGATGATCGACAGCCTGGGCTATATCAAAGATGCCACGCCTGAAAAAGTGGAACAGGTTTCAGAATGGCTGGTGGAGCAGGAGCTGTGGAAGAAACGCCGCGAGGATGTAGTGGCGCGGCTCGTCAAACACCGCGAAGACGGCGCAAAGACCTACATTGCCAGCAGCATGATGGAGCCTTTTCTCGAACCTTTCGCCCACCGCATCGGCGCGGAGGTGATCGGCACGCCGACCGAGATTGTCAATGGACGGTTGAAGTTGGTCGGTGAAATGGTGGTGAATGAAAAGAAGATCGAACAGGTCTTGAGCCGCCTCGGCGTGGACAAGGTGGATGTCGCCTACGGTGACTCGTTCATGGATGTGCCGATGTTGGAACATGCCGACCACCCCGTGGCAGTGTACCCCGAAGAGTCTTTGAAGAAACTAGCCCAGGAACGGGGCTGGGAGATTCTCGGCGATACCGGGTGGTATGGGTAATCGTCCGTCATTGCGAGGAGGGCGCTCTTTCCGACGAAGCAATCTCCGCGCAAATTATGAGATTACTTCGCCGCAAAGAACACGGGCGCATCTCGCAATGACAGAAATGAGGATAAATGGAACGAACAACCATTCGCAGGTCAAGGAAGAGGCGGGCGGAGAATAAAATATATTTGTGCGCGCCGGTCAATTCCCTGGTTGAGGGAATTTACGAACAGAACATTCCCTTCCATGAAATTCGCAAACATGGCGACATGGGGCTGGGAACCTTCAACGATCTCGACGGCGAAATGATGATGGTGGATGGCGAGGTCTATCGTGTCGGTTCGGATGGCAAGGTC
>DAOTXI010000664.1:0-2101 GCA_034435475.1 Anaerolineales bacterium | reverse complement strand
TGACGCGATTGACGCCCGTGGGATTGAGTTCGTCGAGACCGTTGGCGCCGTGGATGATGAGCGCGGCTTGACTGCCGAGTTCTTTGAGAACGTGCGCGAGCGGCTCGGTGAGTTTGGCGTCGTAAACGCCCGTAAGTTGGATGCGCGCGCCCGCGGGATTGGTGAGCGGACCGAGAACGTTGAAGATGGTGCGCTGCCCCATCTCTTTGCGCGGACCAACGGCGTATTTCATGGCGGGATGAAACTTGGGCGCGAACATGAACCCGATACCAACCTGCTCGATGGCGGCGGCAACTTTTTCGGGCGTGAGGTCGAGATTGACTCCGAGCGCGGAGAGCACGTCGGCGCTGCCACATTGAGAGGACGCGGCGCGATTGCCATGCTTGGCAACTTTGCGCCCTGTGCCTGCAAGGACGAAGGCGGCGGCTGTCGAAATATTGAAAGTGTGCGCGCCGTCGCCGCCTGTGCCGACGATGTCGTAGATGGGATTGGTCGAATTGACATTGACCTTCACAGCGACGTTCCGCATGGCGCGGACGGAGCCTGTGATCTCGGGGATGGTCTCGCCTTTCATGCGCAGCGCTGTAAGATACGAACCGATCTGCGCGGGAGTCGCGCCGCCTGTCATGATGACGGTCATCGCTTCTTCGGCTTCGAGGTCGGTCAGGTCGGTTCGGTTGATGACTTTGGCAATGAACGGCTTGAGCATGACGGGTTCAGTGGATGGCGGAGGCGCGATTCGCATGTCTAAAAAGTTTTTCAGGATTTTTTTCCCGTGTTCTGTGAGGATGGATTCAGGATGAAATTGCACGCCGTAGGTTGGATGCTGCTTGTGTTTGAGTCCCATGATCTCGCCTTCGTCGGTTTGGGCGATGACTTCGAGTTCGGCGGGAATCGGTTCGTAGACGACGAGTGAGTGATAGCGCATAGCTTCGAATGGAGTCGAGATATCTTTGAAGATGCCCTGCTGATTATGTTTGACGGGCGATGTCTTGCCATGCATGAGTCGCGGAGCGCGATCCACTTTGCCGCCGTAAATGGCGCCGAGGCATTGATGCCCGAGGCAGACTCCCAGCACGGGGATTTTGCCTGTGAAGTATTTGACGGCTTCGGGTGAGACACCGCCATCTTTGAGCGGTTCGCCTGGACCTGGGGAGATGACGAGGTGGTCAGGCTTGAGAGCGATGAGTTCGTTCAGCGAGATCTGGTCGTTGCGGTAGACGCGAATGTCCGCGCCGAGTTCGCCGAAGTATTGAACGAGGTTGTAGGTGAATGAGTCATAGTTGTCGATTAGGACTAGCATAAGATGTTCCTTTTCTGCGATACGAGTAACAAGTAATGAGAAACGAGTTACGAGGCTTGCGCGAGAGTTATTGATTGAATTTGTCAGGCTTTCGTTGTATAACCTTCCGAAAGGAGCTTTATTAATGGATACAAATTCTGAAAAACAATCCTTATTCAAACAGCCAACTGCATGGATTCCTTTAGCGATGTCATTCCTGGCATTGGCGCTGATCCTTGGTTACGTGGCAATATTTGGAGTTATCCACCAGGAGGATGAAGGGGCTGTGGCTCGCATCTTCCAATTCTTGATGATCCTGCAGATACCTGTCGTCGTTTTCTTCGGTCTCGCCTGGCTGCGGAAACGATTCAAAGAGGCGTTGACCGTTCTCGTTGTCCAAATCATTGCTTGGGTGATTCCGATTTTGGCAGTCATGTGGTTTGAAGGTTCGTAATCGTCATTGCAAGGAGGGCGGAGCCCGACGAAGCAATCCCCAACACAAGGGGTGAGATTGCTTCGGGCTGAAGAGCACCGCCCTCGCAATGACGGATTAATCTTCGTTCCCGAAAATATCCAATTCATCCGCGAACAGGTCGAGCGGGTAGGACAAGCCCGTCTTCTCGCGGACAAGTTCCATGGTCTGTTTGGCTTCGGCTTGCATACGGCGGATGCCGTCCGCGAGGACGTCGCGGGGGATCATGGGATGGGCGAGGAAGTAGGCGCGTTTTTCGCGGATGGGTTCGAGGAAGTTGTTGATGGCGCGGGCGAGTTTTTCCTTGACTTCGACATCGCCGACTTTGCCCTGCCGATAGCGTTCCT
>DAOTXI010000663.1:0-1669 GCA_034435475.1 Anaerolineales bacterium | reverse complement strand
TGACGCGATTGACGCCCGTGGGATTGAGTTCGTCGAGACCGTTGGCGCCGTGGATGATGAGCGCGGCTTGACTGCCGAGTTCTTTGAGAACGTGCGCGAGCGGCTCGGTGAGTTTGGCGTCGTAAACGCCCGTGAGTTGGATGCGCGCGCCCGCGGGATTGGTGAGCGGACCGAGGACGTTGAAGATGGTGCGTTGACCCATCTCTTTGCGCGGACCGACGGCGTACTTCATGGCGGGATGAAACTTGGGCGCGAACATGAAGCCGATGCCAACCTGCTCGATGGCGGCGGCAACTTTTTCGGGCGTGAGGTCGAGATTGACGCCGAGCGCGGAGAGGACATCCGCGCTGCCACATTGAGAGGACGCGGCGCGATTGCCATGCTTGGCGACTTTGCGCCCCGTGCCTGCGAGAACGAATGCCGCGGCTGTCGAAATATTGAAAGTGTGCGCGCCGTCGCCGCCTGTGCCGACGATGTCGTAAATGGGATCGGTTGCGTTGACGTTGACTTTCACGGCAACATTGCGCATGGCGCGGACGGAACCTGTGATCTCGGGGATGGTTTCGCCTTTCATGCGCAGGGCGGTGAGATAGGAACCAATCTGCGCGGGGGTCGCGCCGCCTGTCATGATGACGGTCATCGCTTCTTCAGCTTCGAGGTCGGTCAGGTCTGTGCGGTTGATTACTTTGGCAATGAACGGCTTGAGCATGATCGGTTCAGTGGATGGCGGAGGCGCGATTCGCATGTCTAAAAAGTTTTTCAGGATTTTTTTCCCGTGTTCTGTGAGGATGGATTCAGGATGAAATTGCACGCCGTAGGTCGGGTGCTGTTTGTGTTTGAGTCCCATGATCTCTTCATCAGATGTGAAGGCGATCACTTCAAGTTCATCGGGAACAGGATCATAAACAACCAATGAGTGATAACGCATGGCTTCAAAGGGAGTGGGGACATCCTTGAAAATTCCCTGCCCGTTATGATTTACGGGCGAGGTCTTGCCGTGCATGAGACGCGGAGCGCGGTCCACTTTGCCGCCATAGATCGCGCCGAGACATTGATGCCCAAGGCAGACCCCGAGCACGGGGATTTTGCCTGTGAAGTATTTGACGGCTTCAGGCGAGACGCCGCCGTCTTTGAGCGGTTCGCCTGGACCTGGGGAGATGACGAGGTGGTCAGGCTTGAGGGCGATGAGTTCGTTGAGCGAGATCTGGTCGTTGCGGTAGACGCGAATGTCCGCGCCGAGTTCGCCGAAGTATTGAACGAGGTTGTAGGTGAATGAGTCGTAGTTGTCGATGAGGATTAACATAGTTGAATTCCTTAGCAAGTTGACCGCTGACCGCGGACGGCAGACAAAGTAATCAGTAAGCAGTTATCAGTGGTCGGCGGTCAGTCGTCTTCGGTCGTTATTCTTCATTCCCGAAAATATCCAATTCATCTGCAAACAGATCGAGCGAGTAGGACAAGCCTGTTTTCTCACGGACAAGTTCCATCGTCGCTTTGGCTTCGGCTTGCATACGGCGGATGCCGTCCGCGAGGACATCGCGGGGGATCATGGGATGGGCGAGGAAGTAGGCGCGTTTTTCGCGGATGGGTTCGAGGAAGTTGTTGATGGCGCGGGCGAGTTTTTCCTTGACTTCGACATCGCCGACTTTGCCCTGCCGATAGCGTTCCT
>DAOTXI010000662.1:0-6072 GCA_034435475.1 Anaerolineales bacterium | reverse complement strand
GCGCGGCATCGAGAACGAGGCTTACTTCAGAACCCGATGCCATCAAAATAATTTCCGGCTTCCCAAAATCCTTTAACACGTAAGCGCCCTTTTCAACCAAGGCGGGGGTATCTAAAGTGGGCACATTCTGACGGGTCAACGCCAACACGGTAGGACCGTCGCGCCGTGAGATGGCAACCTTCCATGCCTGAGCCGTCTCATTTGCATCGGCAGGTCGAAGAACCACAAGATTGGGAATGAGGCGCAAAGACATCAAATGCTCAACAGGCTGGTGAGTGGGTCCGTCTTCGCCCAAACCAACTGAGTCATGCGTAAAAATAAAAATGGACGGGTAATGCGAAAGCGCCGCCAAACGGACGGAGGCGCGCATGTAATCAGCAAAGACGAGAAAGGTCGCACCGTAGGGAATCAAACCGCCGAAGACCGCCATGCCGTTGAGCACAGAACCCATCGCATGTTCGCGCACGCCGAAATGGAAGTTGCGCCCGCCGGGCGAATCTTTTTGGAAGGCGGGCGAGCCGTCGATCTTTGTATTGTTCGATGGCGCAAGGTCGGCAGAACCGCCGAGCAATTCAGGGATTTTCGCGGCAAGGGCGTTGATGACCTTGCCAGAGGCGGCGCGGGTCGCCATGCCTTTTGCATCCACGGGGAAGGTCGGCAGGGCAACCTCCCAACCTTCGGGGAGTTCACCGTTAATTCTGCGCATAAATTCAGCCCCAAGGTCGGGGAAGAGACGCGCATACGCCTCCAGCCGCAGTTTCCAATCCGCTTCGAGTTCGCGTCCGCGGTCAACAGATTTGCGATAAAAGGTCAGAACGTCTTCGGGGATTAAGAACCGCGGCTCTTTTTCCCAGCCGAGATTTTCTTTGGCAGCGTTGAGTTCATCATCGCCGAGAGGTTCGCCGTGCGCCTTCTGCGTGCCCTGTCGATTCGGGGCGCCGAAGCCGATAATAGTGCGGCACAAAACCAACGACGGGCGCGGGTCGGCTTTGGCGGCTTTGATGGCGGCGTCAATGGCTTCCACGTCATTGCCATCGCCCACGCGTTGAATGTGCCAGCCGTAGGCTTCAAAACGTTTGGCGCGGTCTTCGGTGAATGCCAGATCGGTCGAGCCGTCAATGGAAATTTTATTATCGTCGTAAAGGTAAATCAAACGCCCCAGTGAGAGATGCCCCGCCAGCGATGCGGCTTCCGCGGCGACGCCTTCCATCAAATCGCCATCGGTAACGATGGCATAGATGTAAGAGTCGATCAATTCATGCCCCGGTTTGTTGAAAATGGCGGCAAGATGCGTTGCGGCAATCGCCATGCCCACTCCGCTCGAAAAGCCAGCCCCAAGCGGACCCGTGGTTAACTCCAAGCCGGGGGTCCAGCCGTATTCAGGATGCCCCGGGGTTTTACTTTCCCACTGACGGAAGTTTTGCAGGTCTTCCAAAGATAGGTCGTATCCGCTCAAATGGAGGAGGGAATACAGAAGCATCGAACCATGCCCACCCGAAAGAACGAAGCGGTCGCGTCCCATCCATTTTGGGTTGCGGGGATTGTGTCTCAGGTGGCGGGTCCAGATCGTGAATGCCATTGCCGCCGCTCCCATTGGAAGACCGGGATGCCCGGAGTTGGCTTTTTGCACGCCATCGGCGGATAAAAATCGGAGTGTGTTGATTGCGCGGGATTGGAGGTCGTTGTTTGTCATGAATAAAATTTTACCATTCGGTCAGTATTTTTCTTTCAAGTTCACCCCCGGAAGGACGATCATTCCCTCACGCAGGTCTCCGAGGGCGGTCGTCTGTTCGGGTTTGTGAATTATCATCCATGCCGTAAATGCGGCTGCCAGAGTATCAAGTTGTTCGGCTGAATATAACAAATCAAGGGGCCACATGCCTTTGAGCATTTTATGGCGGGTGATCTCTTCAAAGAAATCCATCGGGTCTTTGATTTTCAAGCCGCTCTCGTAAAGCAATAATTGACGCTGCAACCTGCCTTCGAGCGAAGGTCTTGGAAGAGGTTGACCGCCCGCCATGACACAGTAGCAGGCATGGGGCTGGGATTCCATCAACACGTGGGATGCGTTCTCAGCCGGGTATCTTTCAAAACCCATCTTTTCCAGTTTTCGATACAACGCAAAACCGGATTGCACCCACGCCGGGCAGGTTCCAATGGAAGAAGGTGTGCCCGTCACGGAAATTCCCCGCTCACGCAATTCAAACTCCGCCACGCGAAACCCGGAGGCTCGCGACTTCAAGGTCTTGAACATCTCCGGTTTGATGCCGCGCACAAGTCCGCGATTTAAGCCCGATGGTGAATTGATCGCCACCGTTGCCGAAGCCTGCCCGGCAAGGAAGGCGGTCACTTCATCAAGGTCGGCGTCAGCCAGCGCAACAAGGTTCAATCCTTTATCCAAGGCCGCATAGATAAAGGATTTTTGTGAGGAAGCCGGGTCTATACCGACAAAGACTGAGTCGTTGAAAAGCATAGTAAGATGGGGGAACATTCCTCCGCGCCTTCCTGGAACGCAATAACGAACGACAAGGCACGAAAGAAACAACCCCTATTTTACATCCAAATTCCATGGACAAAACCCAACGCATCATTTTCTACATCCTTACCCTGGTTGCCGGAGCTGCATGGATCGCCCTCTCCGCGCCAAGCGGACCAGTCACCGCGGCAGGTCCCGCCCCCCAAGCCGGATTCCCCGCCCCCGATTTCACACTCAACACGCCGGAAGGCGAAACGTACACTCTCTCCGACTTGAAGGGCAAGGCTGTCCTCGTCAACATGTGGGCAACCTGGTGCCCGCCCTGTAAGGCCGAAATGCCCGCCATCGAGAATGTCTACAAGGAATATAAGGAACAGGGCTTCATCGTCCTCGCCGTGGACCAGACCTATCAGGACGATCCCTTCAACATTGCGCCATTCATCGAAGATTACAACCTGACTTTCCCCATCCTGCTCGATGAAACCGGCGAGACTGCCCGCGTCTACGAGATACGCTCTCTGCCTTCTTCGTTTTTCGTCAACCGGTACGGAATCATCACCGAAGTCGTGATCGGCGGTCCGATGTCTGAATCCCTGCTTCGCATCCGCGTCGAGGAGGCGTTGAAATAATGCTGGAAGCCTTTCAAAACCTGCTGGCACCACCGCGCCATATGATCTTGCTGGTCATCGCTGCCTGGCTTGGGTTAACCCTCGCCGAACGCCGCACCGAAAAGCACGGCATCAGCAAAGACGACCTGAACAACATAACCTTCTATTCATTAATCGCGTTGGTCCTTGGCGGGCGCCTCATGTTCATATTTCAAAACCTTGCCGTCTTCACCAAAAAGCCGCTCGATATTGTTTCGATCAACCCCGACCTTTTCGACCCGTTCGGCGGTCTCGCCTTCGCCTTCCTCGCCGCAGTGGTTTACGGTCAACACAAGGGGCTTGGCTTCTGGGTTTCATTGGATGCCCTGACCCCATTTTTCGCCGTACTCGCCATTGGTTTGGGAGTAAGCCATCTCGCAGAAGGGACAATTCACGGGACCCCCACCAACCTCCCTTGGGGGATCGAATTCCAAGGCGCGACTCAACATCCGATCAGCCTCTACGAAACTCTTGCTTCACTCCTGACCCTTGTGCTGGTCTGGCGCTTCAAGCCGAATCCCCGCCCCGGCATTGCCTTCCTTACCTTTGCCGCGCTGACCGCAGCCTCCCAGCTTCTCGTGCTAGCCTTCCGCGCCAACGGACCCCTTTTGCTCGAACAATATCAAAGTGGACAGGTCATCGCGTGGATTGTCCTGCTCCTGTGTTTCATCCTTCTCGAAACCAGGCTCAGCCCGGAATCAAAAACGGGCTGACAAATGCCAGCCCGTTTTGTATTATCTACCCAAGTTCAGGTTCGATCAACCCATAACTCCCGTTGCGCCTGCGGTACAAAACATTAACCTTGCTTGTTTCCGCATTGTAGAATATAAAAAAATTATCATGACCGAGGTTCCGCATTTGAACCAATGCTTCATCCTCTGTCATGGGGTACAACACGAATTTCTTGCGCTTTGCAAACAGGGGCGAAAGTTCGCCGGTCTCGTAATCAATAATGTCATCCGCCACCTCCGCCGCGGAACGCCCATCGCCGCGCCCGTGGTACTTCTTTCCTTTGTATTTTTCGATCTGCCGCTGGAGATTATCCATCGCCATATCGAACGCGGCAAGCGCTTCATCGGCTCGCTCTTCAGAACGGAACGTAAAGCCCTTGCCAAACACAGTGACTTGGGCAACATTGCGGTCTTTTGCATCCCGCGCAGCCTTGTGATGCGATAGTTCCACGCGGGCTTCGTCAATGGCTGGCAGGTAATGATCAAGATTGCCCGCCTTTTTGGTCACATACTCCTCGATCCGTTCGGTCATGCGAATGTGACGTGTCTGAACTTCCACTTTGTTGGACATAAAATGCTCCTTTTTGGGTTGTTAGTTACAAACACAAGCGCGTCAGGCAATTGCCAATCCGTGATGCGGCAATGCGCGCGCAACTGTCAAAGCAAACACATCCCTGGCGCCGCTTTCATAAAAAGCCTCCGCGCCGGACGATAAAGTCGAGCCGGTTGTTGAAACATCGTCAATGATAAGTATGATCTTCCCTCTTACCCCCGAAGCAGCCTGGAACGCGCTGTGGACATTGTGTTTTCTTTCCTCCCTGCTCAGCCCAACCTGCGAACGCGTTTCTTTTCTGCGCATCAGCGCGCGCGGAGAATATGTCACCCCCAATCCCATGGCAAGCGGTTTTGCGATCATGGCAACCTGATTATAGCCCCTTTCGCGCCGCCTATGTCTTCCAAGCGGAACCGGAACCACCAGGTCCGCCTTCCAGTCCAATTTTTCGACAAAGGGCAACATCGCCGCCGCAATTGCATCTCCCATTGAAAAATCGCGCCTGTACTTCAATTTATGTAACGCAGATCGAACCGGGTCCTCAAACGCGGTCCAAGCCCTCAAAGACCGATAATGGGGTCTGTCTGCAAGGCAACTTTCGCATGTGCCGTTTTTTTCCTGCGGCAATCCGCACACGTCACACAAGACACCCTCCAGAATTTTCACCCGTCCCTGACATTCCAGACACCACCTTGAGCCTTTGGCTCCACATCCGCCGCATTCAGGAGGAAAGAGAAGGTCAAGCCCGCTCCAAAGCGAATGATAGGTCTTGTATTTCCAGTTTTCCATTGAACCCTCCTGCGCAAAAACATTTAATCGCGAGCGATTTAATTCCCAATAAACGGCGCAAAGGCATCTGCAATCTGGAAACCGGCGGGAGCCAGTAGAATGATCATAATGGAGGGAAAGGTCAACAAAGCCATTGGAATGATCATTTTTACCGGAGCCTGATGAGCCAGTTCCTCCGCCCTTTGCCTTCGCTTCATGCGCATCTGATCAGACTGAATGCGCAGCACCTTCGCCATGCTAACGCCCAACAATTGGCTTTGAATAACCGCCGCCACAAAACTGGTCAACTCGGGCAAGCCGATGCGGTCTGCCATGTCGCGCATTGCTTCACGCTGGGTCTTCCCAAGTTGTATCTCGCGGATGCACCGCCCAAACATGATGGAAAGTTCATTCTCCCACTTGTCTGCCACTTTCGACATGGCCGCTTCAAAACCCAACCCTGCTTCCACACAGATGGTCAACAGGTCGAGTGCGTCGGGCAGCGCCTTCCGAACTTCATTTTGGCGGCGTGTAATACGGGAGGAAAGCCACATTTGGGGGAAGAAAAAGCCGAGGACAGTGAATGCAACAACGATCAGAATGATGCGTCCAAGAGGCCATGTCACCTGAGGCAGATTGGAGATCACTGTGAGAAATCCGCCAAAAAGCGCCGCAACAATAAAACGTGACGCAAGAAAGGTGGATGCGTCAATCCGCCCTGGGTTTCCGGCAAGTTCGATTTTTAAGGTCGTCTCCTGAAGAAGTTTCTCGGGGGTAAAGCGGGAAGACAGGTCTCCCAGCCGTTTTACAATTGGGATGACGACACGTTCCATGAAAGGCTGTTGAAGTTCAATATCTTCCAGCGAAACGTTTTCGCCCCGCTGGGTAGCCTCTGCC
>DAOTXI010000661.1:0-2564 GCA_034435475.1 Anaerolineales bacterium | reverse complement strand
TCGAATTGTAATTTCTCGCGGTTGATGGTGCGATTGCGCCCGGTTTGCCGCGCGCCTTCGATCCAGCCGCGCGAGCCGAAGAGACTGTGGAAGTAAATGCCCGGCACGCCGATGATGGAAAGCATGATGGCTTGTGCGGCGATAAAGCGGCTGACTTGCAACTCTAACGGTTCATCCCCGCTCGGGCTTGATAGCGCGTCGAAATAATTAATATTCATCTCATAGGGACTCTGCGCCCCATCCGCGTCCTGTTTGTAGGAGATCAAGCCGCCATGTTCAAGAGTTTTGTTCACGAGCAGGTCAATCTCAGCGTCTGACAAAATTCCCCGGGCAGGATTCAGCCCGATGCCGTCGTGTGAGGCGAGGAAGTTGAAGAATGCCGTTTTATCTGAAGGCAGAGTCAGCGTCTTTGCCCAATCTGATAAAACACGGGCATCACCTGTATGAAAGGCGTGAAGCGCGAGCGGCGGCAGGGCAAAGTTGTAAACGAGTTGGGCTTCGTTTGCGCCGTCGCCAAAGTAGGAGATGTTATCGCTGTGCGGAACGTTGGTTTCGGTGATGAGCTGCACATGCGGCGCGACTTCGTTCAGCGCGGCGCGGAGAAATTGAATGACCGCGTGCGTTTGCGGAAGGTGAATGCAGGTTGTGCCGGGTTCTTTCCAAAGATAGGCAATCGCGTCGAGACGGATGAAGGTTGCACCATGCTCGATGTAAAGCAAAAGAATGTCGAGAATTTCCAACAAGACTTCGGGATTTTTGAAGTTGAGGTCAATTTGATCGCCGCTGAAAGTCGTCCACACTTTTTTCTCGCCGGATGGTGTTTGAAACGAGGTCAGCAGCGGCAGCGCGCGCGGACGGACAACCTGCGAAAGGTCTGGCTCGCCTTCGATGACGATGAAATAATTTTTGTAGCGCGGATCGTCTTGTAGAAATTTTTGAAACCAATCACTTTGCGATGAGATGTGATTGATAACGCCATCGAACATCAGCCGAAAATTCTGCATGGACGAAACATCGTCCCATGAGCCAAGCGCGGAATCGATTTGGCGATGGTCCACGACCGAGAAACCGTCATCTGATGTCCACGGGTAGAAGGGCAGGATGTGAACTCCGCTGACGATATTGGTTAAGTATTTATCACAAAAAGACTTGAGCGTTTGCAGCGGTTTTTCATTTGCGCATTGCGCTTGATCGCCATAGGTGATGAGAATCGAGTCTCGTTCGCTGAGTCCGCCCTCCCGTAGGTTGAGGCGGGAGCGGCAATTACGCAACAGGGTTTGCGTTCGTTCCAGCAAGGAGGAGGCGCGATCCTGCCCATAAAGAAATGAAAGACGACTATGAATATCTTTCATTTGCTTTTTTTACGAAAGGTGAACATAATATGGTTTGCAGGAAAATGAAAAATTGTCGTCATGGTGGTCATTTCGCACTGGAATTTGGAATTCCCGAAATTTATATACCATGAAGTTTTACAATTAAGATTAATTCCCCCGCACAACAGCATCTGTTGGAAAATTTATAAATATCTCAATCTAAAACTTTTACTGCAAAGTAAAAAGGAGAGCAACCTTCCAAAAGGTTGATCTTGTTGTATAAAAAAACACAGTGCGATATTCTGTGCGTTTCTAAATTGGTTTCTGGTGTAAAACTCGCTCACGCCGCCGTACTCGGCAGTACATTGCAAGCGAAACCTGCGCCGGAGATGGCAGGAAGCACTGTAGTCCGTGGACGAAAGTCCGAGGTCTTTTAAATTTACTCGGCGTCAAAAGTCATCAGGCTTTTTTCCAAACACCGTATGAAGCCCCTGTTTAACAATGTCTATATCTCGCGAAAGGGGATTTTATGAGCGAAACCACACCAAAAATCATCCTCAATCCCGAAGGCAACAGCACAGGCGACGCCTGCGTCCCAAATATCAGCCCAGCCGAGCGCAAGAAACGCATGGATTTTGGCATTTTTCAACTTGTGGTCGCCTTTGGCATCTTCGCCGCCATGCTTGCTTTCGGCGTGGACAAACTCTGGCGGCTGCCCTTGTATTTCATGTTTTCCGGTGGCGCGGTATCTATCTTCCAAGCCCTCGACAAAACCTGAGTAGCACTTGCGCGGCGTCGTGTACGCCTCACCTCAGATAAGTACGAAAAGGTCAAAGATCCCGAAGAAGATGCACAAATTCAGCGTCAGGCGCGGAAGGTCATCATCAAAGGCAGTGCTGTTGCGTTGGCAATAACAGCAGTAATCATGCTGATTCCCTGACCTCTGTCTATCGTCCCTAAAACGCTCTGCCTACAAAGCAGGGCGTTTTTCTTTGCCAATCGCATGGCTTATAATCTAAGGGCGACCCTTCATGATCGTCAGGCTAACTTGCTTTCACAGGGCGGGTCGCCCCTACAATCAATATCACAAATCGGAAATCAAACCCATGCACATCCTTGTAACCAACGACGACGGCGTAACCGCCCCCGGACTGCTCGCACTCGCGCAGGAAATGCGCAAACTCGGCAAAGTGACCGTCTTTGCGCCAGACAAGAACTGGTCTGCCTCTGGACATGTCAAGACAATGGAAC
>DAOTXI010000660.1:0-2681 GCA_034435475.1 Anaerolineales bacterium | reverse complement strand
ACATTGTCGAGCATATCCATCAGATGTGGCGGGCGGTCAATTTCAACTGGCCCATCAAGGGCTATTTCCACTGGTCGCTGGTGGATAACTTCGAATGGAGTTTCGGCTGGAAATACCGCTTCGGGCTGTGGGGGCTGGATGTGGATACCCAGAAGCGCATCAAACGCCCGAGCGCGGATTTATACGCAGAGATATGCAAGGAGAACGGAATTTCATCCGAGATGGTGCAGAAGTATTGCCCCGAATCGTTTGAGACATTGTTCGCTTCGTAATCCGGCTCGAAAGCCGCCCGGACGTGAGCGCCGGGGTTATTTCCGCAAAGCCCGCCCAAGCGGACTCATCCCCAAGCAACATCAATGAAAGAAATCCAAACGAGCATGTCTGGTTTTTTTACGCATCCCGTATTACGTTTTACCTCACCCCCGCCAGATCTTGAAATCCTTCAAACTCGAACCGCCGAGGAACTCGCGCACAATCGAGTTCATGGGAATTAAATTCACATCCAGCGGAAGGAACCAGTCGAGGAAGGCGAGCAGGCGGCGGGCTTCGATATATTCGGGGGTATTATGCGGCACCTGGCGCAGGAGCGGTTCAGCAAAACCCTTCAATGCCGAGAGTTCATAGACCAGCGCGGAATTGAACATTACGTCCGCATTTTCTTGATATGGGAAGATGTGCCGCTTCTCACCGCGCCGGACAGATTCCCAGCGTGAGATAGTGGATTGGGCTGGGTAACCGCGTTCGCGGGCGTCGCGCACCATGCGGCGGATGAGTCTTGTATCGGTCGTCGAAACGCGGTTGTGACGGTCGAGGTTGAGCTGGGTCAAAGCGGAGACATAAAGCCGAAACGCTGAACCAGACCAAACGTCGGGGATGAGGCGCGGGTTCATACCGTGGATCCCCTCGAGGATGACCGGCTGTCCGCTGCGGAGTCGAATCACATCCCCTTCCTCGCTTCGCCCGGTCTTGAAGTTGTATCGCGGAAGTTGAACTTCTGCCCCGCTGATGAGTTTGTCGATGTCGTTGGCAAGACGTTTAAGGTCCAACGCTTCGAGAGCCTCAAAATCGTGTTCGCCTTTCGCGTCCAGCGGAGTTTTATCGCGATCAATGAAGTAATTATCGAGTTCGAGCGGATAGGGCGAAATGCCGCGCGCCAGCAATTGAACCGCCAGCCTGCGCGATGTGGTGGTCTTGCCGGAGGATGATGGTCCCGCAATGAGAATGATGCGCGAATTCTTTTCCGCGATCTGCCGGGCAATGTCGGAAATATGTTGTTCCTGCAACGCCTCGGAAACGAGGATGAGTTCATCGGCGCGCCCCGATTGAATGGCATCGTTCAATGCGCCGACGTTGTCAATGCGCAGGGTTTCGAGCCAGTCTCCATACTGCCTGAAAGCGCGAATCAGTTTGGGATATTCGCCAAGCGGCTCAAGATTGGTGGGCGCATGACGGCGCGGGTATTGCAGGATGAAACCGCCGTTTACAATTTTAAGGGCGAACCAGTTGAGATACCCCGTGGATGGAACCATGTAGCCATGCATGTAATCCATGCGCCCGCCCAGGCGGTATAGGGTGAGGTATTCCTTGCGGCGGTGTTTGAGCAGGCGCAATTTGTCTTCATGCCCATGTTTCGTGAAATACTCGACCGCCTCCCGAATGGGAACTTCCCGACGCTCGAAGGGATGGTCTTTATCTACAAGCTTTCGCATTTGCGCTTCGAGCGTTTCAAGTTCTTTCTGCGAAAGCGGATCGCGGTCTTTGATCTCGCAATAGAACCCGCCGGAGGATACCGAATGGTCAATGATAAGATAGCCGCGCTTGAAACAAAGCGAGAAGGCGGTTTCCAGCAAAAAGATGAGCGAACGGCGATAGATGCGCGCGCCGTCGGCGCCGTCCATTGTGATGGGGATGCAATTCGATTCGATCCTGATGGGATACGTCAGTTCGTGGATTTCATTATTGATGACCGCCGCAACGATGGGCGCGGGGAAATCCTGCCTGACCTGGGCTAAAAATTCCCCCACCTTCGTGCCACGCGGACCGGTCAGCGTTTTGCCGTTGGGCAGGTGGAGTTGGACTTCGGGGCTGGGTTGGGTGGAGTGGATCATGGGAGGGCGGGTTTCAGGTTTCCTTCTTTATTCTCGCCAACAACCTCTCCGGCTTGCCCGCAAACTCTTCGAGCGGAATTTCCTTTTTCGTCAACGCCATCAGGGTTTCGGTGAAGACTTGATTGACAGGCGTCGGAATTCCCCGCGCTTTTCCCTCGCGAACAACAGCTCCGTGCAGGAATTCCACTTCGCTTTGGGAGCGCCCCGCGTACAGATCAATGTGAAAGGACGGCATCTTGCCGCCACGCCCGCTGCCTGCGGCTTTGGAAAGGAAGGGTTTCGAGAGCCAGAGTGGGAGTTTTGTAGCAAGCGCCAACAATTTGACAGGCGTGCCGGGCAGGTCGGTCACTTCGAGATTCATCGCCTTCATCACAGCGAGACATTCCTTGAGCATGGCGATCTCAAGTTTGTAGAGGCGTTTATCGGCGAAGATATCTGCCGCCGTCATGTTGAGAATTGCGGATGTCGGGTTGGCAATCAGGTTCGTGAGCATCTTCGACCATTTCATGCTCAGCGCGTCTGGAAAGAGCAGGCATTTGAGGAAGGCTTTATCCAACGCCGCGACCAGTTTCT
>DAOTXI010000659.1:0-4950 GCA_034435475.1 Anaerolineales bacterium | reverse complement strand
CTCTCCGCCACGAATTTGGAACTGGGAATTACGTGTTGGATACCAGCGCGGATTGACGAGAACGGCTCCACCACCGTTCCTTCGCGCACCTTCTCGGACCTGGTCAATGCCCTGCCGGGCGATCAGGTGCAGTTGACGCTCGATATCAAGACGCAAAATTTGCACGTGAAAGGCGGCTCATCGAACAACGACATCAAATGCATAGACGCGCAGGAATTTCCGCCCATGCCCACGCCGGAAATGAAAGGCGCGGTGCAGTTGAATGTGGCGGATTTCAAGGAGATGATCCAGCAGGTGGTCTTTGCGGCTTCGACCGATGAAGCCCGCCCGGTGTTGATGGGCGTGTTGATGAACGTGGAAAAAGACCAGGTGACGATGGCGGCGGCGGACGGTTTCCGTTTGTCGGTTCGCAAGGGACAGCTGGCACAAAGCGTGAAGGACTCCGTCAACATCATCATCCCGTCGCGGGCGTTGAACGAACTGGCGCGTGTGGCGCACGATCCCGAAGAACCCATTTACATGGTGGTGCCGAAACAACGCGGACAGGTTCTTTTCCGCGTGAAGGATGTGGAGATCGTCTCGCAATTGATCGAGGGCACCTTCCCCGATTATCACCAGATCATCCCGCGCAATTACAAATCGCGCACACTGGTTTCGACGGCGGCGCTTCTCAAAGCCTGCAAGCAAGCCGAGATTTTTGCCCGCGAAGGTTCGAACGTTGCGCGGCTCGACATCAAGCAAGCCAACGGCGATATGCAGCCCAGCGAAGTGGAAATTTCGGCAACATCCGAAGAGACCGGCAAGAACGAGACCATCGTCGAAGCCACGGTGGACGGGGGCGGCGTGTTGATCGCGTTCAACGTCAAGTTCCTGCGCGAGGCGTTGGAGGTCATCAAGACTCCGAACGTGGCGCTGGAGACAACGGCTCAGAACGCGCCGGGCGTGGTCAAGCCGGTCGGCGACGATAACTTCCTGCATGTCATCATGCCGATGCATTTGGGGTGAGCCTCGTGCTGAAGAAATGAATCCGTCAGATATCTTCTGGCGGATTTTTTTGTTATAGAATTGCCTTACGCGTTTTTGCCACAGGGCGACCCTTTCCCTGAAACGGATTTGACGAAGGATTTGGGCGGGTCGCCCCTACTGCGTAACGGCAGTTATAGAATCAAACAGGTTGACCGTGGACTGCGGACCATTGTTTGCCTCCCATCGTCCATAGTCTATTGCCAATCATCCACCACAGGTGAATCCATGACGCTCCCAAACCTCCCCATTGATAATGCACTGCGCATCCTGCTGGCGCTTAGTCAGTATCCCATTCTGAGCGGGCGGATCCGCCACCAGATGCGCAAGGCGTTGTATCTGCGCGGCATCGTTCGCAAGGAGATGTTCGAAGAGGAGGTGAAGCGCAAGGCAGTCGAGTCGCAGTCTTTGGAGGGCATCAAGGACCCGCTGACCGAAGAGTCAAACGAAGTCTGGCTGATGCGCCTGACGCGGGTGAAGGAATCACTGACCGATTTCTATTTTGCCTATAACCTGCCGTATTCCGAGTTCGAAGATTTGGTGCGCACCGTGCTTGCCGAGCGCGGGAGCGTGGATACGGATTTTGTCTGGGTCAACCCCGAACTTGCCCCACAGAATATGTTGTTCGAGCAGGCGGAGATGATCGAGTCCATGCCTGCTGAAGAGAGGAAGAAGTACGAAGCGCGGCTGCAAGCCATCATCGCAGTCTTGATCCGCACCATGATCAGCGACCAGTTGAAATACATCCGCATCGCGCGTCAGTGGTTCACCGTGGCAGATTTGCGGGAGATCAACCGTCGCAAGATCGGCGGCGGCAAGATCGGCGGAAAGGCGGCAGGTATGCTGCTTGCCATGCGCATTATTCAAGAGACCGCCCCGCCGGAAATTCGCGGTCGCTTCCGATTGCCCGTCTCCTACTATCTCGGCTCGGACGTTTTCTATAACTTCATGTCGCTGAACGATCTCGGCGCGTGGAATGGGCAGAAATACAAATCCGAAGAACAGATGCGCGCCGATTTTCCCCAATTGTGCGAGGAGTTTTACAAGGGTGACTTTCCGCCTGAAGTGTTGGAAAGTCTCAGCCGGGTTTTGACCGAAGCAGGCAGCCGCCCGTTGATCGTCCGATCATCTAGTTTGCTCGAAGATAATTTCGGCACTTCGTTTGCGGGAAAATATGAAAGCATTTTTCTCCCGAATCAGGGCGGTCATGCCAACCGTCTCAAGGCATTGACCGAAGCCATCGCGCGCATCTACGCCAGCGTCTTGAATCCCGATGCGCTGATCTACCGTCATACTAAGGAACTCGCCGATTATGATGAGCGTATTGGTATTCTCATCCAGATAGTAGAGGGAGAAAAATTTGGAAAGTATTATTTCCCCCATGCGGCAGGTGTCGCCTTCAGCCGCAATCTGTATCGCTGGTCGCCGCAGATCAAGCAGGAGGAAGGCTTTCTGAGACTGGTCTGCGGGTTGGGCACGCGCGCCGTAGACATGCTCGCCGACGATTATCCGCGCCTGGTTGCGTTAAGCCATCCGCGTTTGCATTCCTCTTCTGATATCCGTTCGATTAAACGTTATTCGCAGCAATACCTCGATGTCATTGATCTTGAAGCGAATCAATTTGTAACCATCCCCGCGCGCGATGTCCTGACTTCGGATTTCGATTTGATTCGCTACATTGCCCAGAACGAACAGGATGGGTATCTCGCCCCGATCCGTTCGCGCCTCGATTCTTCTGAGAAGCTGGTCTTCACCTTCGATGGTCTGCTCTCGCGGACGCCTTTCCCCGCCTCCATGCGTACCGCTCTGAAATTGCTCGAAACACATTATGGCTCGCCCGTTGATACTGAATTTACCGTCGAGATATTGCATCCTGACGATCAGCCCGATATCCAGATCACGCTCCTGCAATGCCGCCCGCAGAGTCATATTCAGGAAGCGGGTGAAGTGCAAATCCCCGCCGACCTCGAACCCGAAGACATTATCTTTTCATCACAAACGATGGTACCACAAGGCGCGGTGGAGAATATTCAGTATGTTCTCTTCGTTCCATCCGAGGGGTATTTCAAACTCGAAACACAGTCGGAGCGCACGCAACTGGAACGCACCATTGGGCAGTTGAATGCCGCGTTGAAGGGTCAGACCTTTATCGCCGTCGGACCCGGGCGCTGGGGCACCTCCACGCCGGACCTGGGTGTGCATGTTGCATACGGCGATATTTATAATGCTCGCGCATTGGTCGAACTTGCAGGCGAGGAAGTTGGCGCCTCGCCCGAGCCGTCATTCGGCACGCATTTTTTTCAGGATTTGATGGAAGCCAATATTTATCCGCTCGGCGTATTTCTTGATGAGGAAGGCACGATATTCACCCGCGAGTTTTTCTTCAACACGCCAAACCGGCTGGGTGATTATATTGATGTCAATAACCCGCGCGTTGTCGCCGCTTTGAAGTTGATCGCTGTAAAAGATTATCGCAACGGTTCGCGCATGGATTTAATTATGGACGCGCACAAGAGTCGCGCTGTGGCGTTTCTCACCGGGGGAGAGCCTCCGAGTCAAAACGATGTCGTTCCATCAGGCAGGGTGCCATCGAGCATGGAATAAAAAATCGGGCGACTCACAATCGCCCGATTTTTTATTCCTGAATTTAGAACATTTGTTCTATTTCGTCTCGCTTCACCATTGCCCTGTTCCCTGTCCGTGCTCGACAAGTGGTTTCTCTGCTGCAAGCGGGTCAGCGCGACAAACGATGATCCACGATTACCAATGAAAAACAGATGCGATTCTTTCCTAAAATTTATCGTCAGGTATGATATCGATCACCGTGTACCCTGATGATTATGTTGCGGCATTGAACGTCTTCTGATGGTTTCGCGGGTCAGCGGACGTTTGGCAACAATGGTAACTTTGCCGCTGTTCTCCGGCGTATATACATGCGTGACTTCCCAACCTTCTTCGCCCCAGGCGTTGAGAGTCTCTTCGATGGATTCGTCTTTGGTGCCAAAGATGCCCCCAATGGTCTGCACCCGGTACTCCCATTTTTGAAGTTCATTGTTCATGTTCATTTCTCCGTTTCACGTGAAACGAAACCGCGCAGCGAGGACTCAGCTGCGGAACGGTCTGCGTTACACCTTTGTTTCGTTCCGATACAGCAGGTATGAATAGACGACCAGTGCCAGCGTGGAACCGATCAGTGGGACGAATAACATCCAGAAGGCGGTCATTCCGCCGAAGAAACTTCCGGCGATGGATAATACTCCCGACGCCATAAACAAGACCGAGCCGAGTCGATGCGTCTTATCCCAGACTGAATCACTGGAGAGAGTCCACGGAGTCCGGATCCCGATGAAGAAGTTACGTTTGGCTTGCCTTAGCAGGTAGCCAACGAAGATGAATAACACACCTAGGAATGGCAGCATGGCGGCGCTCATCCTGAAGTTTTGGTAGCCGAGACTCCAAACGATGGTCAACGTGTGGATGTAAAGCATGAAGACAACCATGAAGACGATGAACAGGTTGAACACGCCGCGGAATTGCGCGATGTTCGCCTTGAGTGGGTCGATGTTCGGCAAAAAGATCAACAGCCCGAACATGCCCAGCGTCACCAACGGCATCAGGAAGACGCCCCAGAACTTTGAGATATAGCCATCCACTTCATCGTTGGCGTTCCAGTGGGATGCCATCTGTTCAGGCAGGCGATCCCACAAGACGATGCCAGCCGCCAGCGTAATTGCAATCAGAAGCAGAACGAACACAGATGTTGTTTTGGTTGTCATTCAAGTTTCCTTTCAAGCGTTTCACGTGAAACGCTATTTCTCTTTCGTTACATGATTTTGCGCCATCGAAACGATGCCGCTCATGCCGCCGAGATTCATCGTATCCACTGCCGATGAAGGCACGATCACCAGCGCGCCTTTCTCTTTGAGC
>DAOTXI010000658.1:0-6778 GCA_034435475.1 Anaerolineales bacterium | reverse complement strand
AAGAACTGCAAAAACGCGCGCAAGAGTTGAAGGAACTCGACCGCCTTAAGTCCGCCTTCCTTGCCAACATGTCGCATGAATTGCGCACGCCGCTCAACTCCATCCTCGGCTTCACCGATGTGATGCTCGAAGGGCTCGACGGCGAACTGACGGAATACATGGATAACGACCTGCGCCTGATTCAAAAGAACGGCCAGCACCTCCTGCACCTGATCAACGACGTGCTCGACATGGCGAAGATCGAATCCGGGCGCATGAACCTGCACCCCGAAAAATTCAAAGTCCACGATGTTTTGGATGAAGTCGTCAGCATCACCTCCACCCTCGCCAGCGAAAAGAACATCGCGTTGTTCATCGAAGAGGAGTCGGACCAGCAGGTCGAAATCTACGCCGACAATACCCGCCTGCGCCAGGTAATGATCAACCTCGTGAACAACTCGATCAAATTCACAGAACATGGCAAGATCGCCGTCAAAGCAACCCGCATGGATGGGGCGCGCATATTGATCACGGTCAAAGATACCGGGCTTGGCATTCCGCCCGAAAAACTCGAAGCAGTCTTCCAGGAATTCACCCAGGTTGACTCATCAACCACGCGCAAAGCGGGCGGCACGGGTCTGGGTCTGCCCATCAGCCGCCGCCTGGTGCAAATGCACGGCGGCAATCTCTGGGCGGAAAGCACAGGCATCGAAGGGGAAGGCTGTACGTTCTTCGTGGAATTGCCCATCGAGGCCCGCATCACAGACATCATCGAGAAAAAGGAAAAATAGCAAATGGCAACCCCCCTCCATCTTGAATGCAGCCTCTGCGGACATACCCAGCCCTACATCCCGTTCCAGCCCGCCATCTGCCAAAAATGCGAATCACAGTGGGTCGAAGCGCATTACAACTATGATTCCTTCAAACGCGAAATCCTGCGCGGGATTCCGAACCGCCCCTCGAACCTCTGGCGTTATCAGGATGTCCTGCCCCTCAAGGATCCGTCCACGCTCGATCTTTATCCTGCCGGGGGAACTCCCCTGTGGCTCTCGCACCGCTTCGCCCCGGACCTCGGGCATGATTCTGTTTACATCAAGGACGAACGCTACGCCCCGACCTCTTCCTTCAAAGACCGGCAAGCCGCAGTCGCAGTTGCCGCCATGAACGAGAACGGAATCCGCGAAGCAGTCATTGCTTCAACGGGGAATGCAGCGGTGGCATACGCTGCCGCCTGCGCCCGGGCCGGCATCAAACTATGGGTCTTTATGACCAGCCTCGTTCCGCAGGAAAAACTGCGCGAAGCCGCCCTCTTTGGCGCGGAGGTCATTCGGGTCAGCGGCAACTACGACCAGACCAAACAGATCGCGAGTCAATTCGCCCAGCGCAAAAATTTATTACTTGACCGGGGGGCAACGTCCATCCCGGCCCGCGAATCGATGAAAACCATCGCCTATGAAATTGTGGAACAACTTGGTTGGCGCGCCCCCGATTGGTACATTCAAGCCGTTAGCGGCGGAATGGGACCGCTGGGCGTCTATCAGGGTTTCAAAGAAATGTTCAACATGGGTCTCATCCACAAAATTCCCAAACTTGCCATCATTCAATCGGAGGGCTGCGCGCCGATGGTCCACGCCTTTCAAGCAGGCAGGGATACGGCAGAGCCAGTCATTCCAGATACCCGCATCATCATCCTGTCCACCGGCGACCCGGGCAAGGCATACACCTATCTATGGAATCTCACGCAGAAATACGGCGGCGTAATGGAATCCGTGACCGACCTCGAAGCCTACAACGCCATGAAATCACTCGCCAAGAGCGAAGGCATGGCTGTCGAACCGGCAACCGCCGTCGCCTTTGCCGGATTCGAGAAGTTATCCAGGCAAGGCGTCATCGGTAAAGATGAACTGGCGGTCATCAACTGCACCGGGCATACCTTCCCTGTTGAAAAACATGTGCTGGGCGATCAATGGGCGTTGGATGTGCATCTCAGCAAGGACCAGTCCCCCGCTCCGCGCGAGGGTTTGCAAGCCGCGCTCGAGAACCTCGACGAGAAGACAACCACCGTACTGCTTATTGACGATAACTCGGACGACGCCTTATTAATCCGCCGCCTGCTGGAGGGCAGGAAGAATTACCGCATTTTCCACGCCAAAGATGGCTGGGAGGGGTTGTCAATTGCGCGGCAAAAATTGCCAGACCTGATCGTCAGCGACCTGACCATGCCCGGCATGGATGGATTTGGACTGGTCGAGGAGTTGAAACTCGACCCGCGCACCCGGCACATTCCCGTAGTCGTTGTCAGCGCAAAAGATATTACAATGGAAGAAAGAAACCGGCTCAATGGTCAGGTGGAGGCGTTGTATCAAAAAGGTTCTCTGCCCACCCGCAAGTTCGTGGATCAAGTCATCCAGGTGATCGAAGAGAAAGAAAAGGATAAGATTGGAGAGGAATAGGAGTATTTATGGGACATCACATCCTATACATTGAGGATAATCCAGATAACATGATGCTTGTCAAACGGGCCTTGGAAGCGCGCGGATATGTTTTAGTAGAAGCTTTAACCGGCATCGTGGGTGTGTCCACAGCGGAGGAAAAGGATGTGGACCTGATTCTGCTCGACATTAACCTGCCCGATATCGACGGCTATGAAGTGGCGCGCCGCATTCGCGCGAGCAGCAAGCATACCCTAGCATATACACCCATCATTGCCATCACTGCGAATGCATTAAAAGGCGATGCTGAAAAAGCGCTGGCCGCCGGCTGCGACGTGTACATGTCCAAGCCCATCAACATCCGCGAGTTGTGGGCAAGGGTCGAGGCATTTGTCCCTGCGCCGGAAGGGAAGAAGATATAATCCGCCATAACGCGAAAACAAAAGCCGCCTGTGACGCTACAGGCGGGTTTTGTTTAAGAACGATTATTTCCTACCCCTCCGCGATCACGATCAACTTATCTTCCGGCTTGAACATGACTGGGTCCGACTTCTTCGGGTTGATATGGACGCCGTAGGACCTGCCTGTATCGTGGCTTTCGCTCATCAGGCGGTAGCCGATGGCCGTTTCGCCGCGGCGTTTGGCGGCTTCGACGGCGGTATAGAAGTTGACCGGTTCACCGGTCTTGATGTAATTGCCAACCGGTTTGAGATACACTTCCGCGCCTTCGGGGTCGAAGAGGTCGGCGAAGACATCTTTGAGCGCGGCGTTCTCGGAAAGTTGGGCAAGCATCAAACTGATGAGGTGTTCGCTGACGATGAAGTCGTCCACTTTGGCGGCTTCGGCAAGTTCGCGGTTGCGCAGGTCGAGCATTTCGCTGATGATGGAGAAGGGCGTCTCGTCGCGTTCGGCGATGTCGCGCAGATGAAGCAGGGCGACCAGAGTGATGGCGTCTGCTTCTTGCACGTCGAGGTGGCTGTATGCCAGCACAATGACATGATCATATTCGGTGACGCCAAGTTCATCCAACAGTTCGCGGCTGCGAATATCCCCTTTCATGACTTTGAGCTTCTGGTTTTTGAGCCGCCCAACATCACGGCGGATCTGCCCTTCGAGATCGTCCACTTCAGAGACCACCAGCAATTCGGAACCTTTGGCAACATAATTATCCAACTCGCGGATGATGACCGATCCGGAGCGGTTCCAGCCGAGGATCAATCCGCGCTCAGATTTGGGCTTAGCGTCGTTTCCAGCATGCTGAATCAGGGTTTCTTCCAGAGTGAGGCGCGAAGTCAAGAGGTGAATCTTGTCGTCGTCCTCCGCAATCGCAAAGATGGAGTCGCCGGCTTCGATCCGGGTATCCATGGCTGGGTTCAGAAAGACGGAACCATCGGCGCGGCGGATGCCCATCACAGCGCAGGTTTCGTAGGCAAGCAGGGCATCGCCATAGGTTTTGCCGATGAGGGCGGGTTCTTGTTTGAAGTAGATTTCGTCGCCGCCGAAATTCATCAGTTCGGTGTAAACAACCGATAAACCGCTTTGGCGCGAGGTTTGTGCAACCACACGGGCGATCAGGTCGGTGGTGAGAATGGGCTGGACGGTATCCTTCTCCGAAAGCAATTTCAGCACATCCATGTTATGCGGGTCGCGGATCTGCGTGACGATATGATAGGGCTGACTGCGGCGGTTGGGGTTGTTGGTGATGGCCAGCACGGTTTTGATGACGTGCGTATCGGGGTCGCTGCCTTCAGAGAGCACAATGATGGAGCGCGCCGTGTGCGGGCTGGCAATCTCAAGGTCGTTCATGTCGATGGGGTTGCCCGAACGGCAAATGATGCGGGTGTTCTTTGTATCTGGGATGCGTTCTTTGATCGCATCTTCCATTTCGACCTTGTCCTGGTCTGCCAGTACGACGATGACTGCGCCGTTTTTTCGGCTCAGGTTGGCGGCCACCAATTCGGAAATGATGGTAAAGACCTGCGGCGTCCAGCCGAGAATGAGGGTGTGGTCGTTTTCGAGGACGAGCGAACGCCCCTTGCGAAGTTGTTCGATGCGTTCTTCAAGCCCGTTGCTCAAAATACCAATCAGGGTGGAGACGATGAATATGCCGCCGATGGTGACCAACAGCATGACGATGCGGAATCCGGGACCGGTATCCCCGCCCATGGTGCCTGCATCGAGCGTGCGCATCAGACTCATCCAAGCCGCTTCGCCAAAACTAGGGGCAGATTCGCCATCCATGGCGAGCGCGCCAAAACGAATGACGGCGGCGGCAATCAAGATAATGACCAGCGATAAAACAGCCAGCCCGCCGATCAACGCGCCTGTGCCGCGCGACATGTAATTATCGAACCAGTATTGGAATCTCTGTTTGAAGGTGGGCGTTTTCATGCATTCTCCTTGCGCCTGATAAATTTTCGTTTATTATAAGAGCAATCCCCCAACTGACCAAAGGGAAGTTTTGTTGCAATCGAACGGAAATGGAATCTTATAAAACTATAAGGTTCCGACGGTAACATCGGGGATTGCTGATGTGTCTATCTCGTGAAATTATCCCATCCGTTTTATTCAAGAGAGAGGTGACTTATGTTTCAATTCGAAGGCATGGAACGCCGCAAGCAGGAAGACAAAGTCCGTTCTGAAGGACGGCTGCCGCCCGGACAGTCGTTGACGCAAAAATTTCCCGTTTTGCATTACGGGCCGGTGCCTGCGTTCAACCCCGCCGCGTGGGATTTTCGCGTGTGGGGCGAAGTGGAGGAGGAAAAACGCTGGAGTTGGGATGAGTTCAACCAGCTGCCACGCTCCAAACTACACATGGACATTCACTGTGTGACGCGCTGGAGCAAGTTCGATACCGACTGGGAGGGTGTATCGGTGCGGACGTTGGTGGAGCAGGGATTTTTCAAAATCAAACCCACCGCCACTCATGTCATGCAACATGCCGAATACGGCTTCACGGTCAACCTGCCATTGGAAGTGGTCTTACAAGATAACTTCCTGCTGGCAACCCATTTTATGGGGGAGCCAATCACGCCGGACCATGGCTATCCACTAAGAGGTGTGGTGGGGTACATCCCCGGGCGTGAGGATATGGAAACTCCCTATTTCTGGAAGGGCGCCAAATGGCTGCGGTCGCTTGAATTTATGCCGCGCGATAAACGCGGGTTTTGGGAGCAAGCCGGTTATCACAATCGCGCCGATGTCTGGCGGGAGGAACGTTTCGGTTAAACAAAAAATCCGAGGTCTAACGCCTCGGATTTTTTGTTTACGGTCGTTTATCCAGGGTGATGGATATATCCACTTTTTCTTCGCCGCGCAAGACCGTCAGCACGATGATATCGCCGGGTCCTTTATTGGTGATGAGATATGCCAGCATTTCGTCAAAGGTGCGGACAGGGCGTCCGTCAATGGCGATGATCAAGTCGCCGCCTGCCAACAGCGTGGGGAAAGATGTCGGCGTGCTGCCCGCTCGCAGTCCGGCTTGATCCGCAGGTCCGCCTGGGACAACGGCCGTCACATACGCGCCCGTGTATTGCTTCAATCCCAATTCCTTGACCACATCCAATGTGAGCGAAGGAAAGGAGGAAATACCGATATAGGGATAATTGTATTCACCGGTTTCGATCAAGACCGGCACAACCCGCTTGACGATGTTGATCGAAACGGCAAAGCCGATGCCGGAATTGACAGGGTCTCCTGTGTCGTTCTGATTAAAGGTTCGAATGGCGCGATTGACGCCAATGACCTCGCCATTGATATTGAACAATGGTCCGCCGGAATTGCCGGGGTTGATGGCGGCATCGGTTTGGATGATATCGCCTGCCGTGAAAAAATTGCCTTCCGGGCTGACACGCTCAGAGTCTAACGTGCGTCCCAGCGCCGATATAATGCCAACCGTCATGGTGCTTTCTAGCCCAAAAGGATTGCCAATGGCTACCACGGTCTGGCCCACTTTGAGCGTGGATGAGTCGCCCAATGGCAAAGGCTTGAGTTCTTCAACGGGCGCGTCCACTTTGACAACGGCCAGGTCGGAGTCCAGGTCGGTGCCAATCACGGCGCCATACGCCATAAACCCAGAGGTAAAGCGAACTTCAACGGTCTTAAAGCCCTCCACAACGTGATAGTTCGTCACAATATGCCCCAGTGAGTCGTACACGAAACCAGAGCCGCTTCCTGTTTCGGTAAAGATCGCCACCGTGCCAGGGCTGGCGTTTTCATATAACCTTACCAAAGCTTCCTGGTTGGAGGCCGGGTTGGCGGATTCTTGATTACCAACGCTTAACGTAGGAATCGTCTGCGCAGAAACCGCCTGATCGGTTTGATCGTTCTGCGAAATCAATGCTGGCGTCTGACAGGCAAGCACAGCC
>DAOTXI010000657.1:0-1567 GCA_034435475.1 Anaerolineales bacterium | reverse complement strand
GAGGATGCCAATGCGGCAATAGTCAGAACAGCGAGGGCAAGCCCCATTTGGGCAAAGTTTTTCGGGGAATTTATAGCGGTAAAGAATGGACGGCTGAGCAAGACGCCGGATGCCATTGCAAGAACGCTGAAGGCAATGATCAGGGAAAGGGTTGCGCTGCCGTTCAGACCGAAGAGGCTGAAGAGGAGAATGCCGCAGACTCCCCAGCGGGGCGGGTTGATGTTGTAGCGCGATTGGATGACAGACACCGGGATGATGCGCCCAAAGGCGGCGTCGGAGGCATCCACCTGCCATTCGATGGAACGGCTTTCACCCGGGGCAAGGGTGTATATTTCGGCGATCTTTCGCTGGGTGAGCAATTCCGGCTGCCCGAAGCTGGCGATGACGTAGGGTTGCGCTTCCTTGTCAATCTCGTTGACGATCTGGGTCTGGATAATTCCCGTCTCTTGATAGGAGAGCATGAGCGGGCAGGCAAGCTTCAGGGCTTTTGAATCACCCGGGGTGGCGGCAAGGCTGGATTCGATCTCTGCCCAGGTCATTGTGCTGGAGAGAAACAGACCGATGCCCGCGCCGAGGACGAAGAGAAAAATGCCTGTCCATTTCGCGCGCGGAGATTGCGAAGCCATTGGAGTATTGTCCGTTATTGTTTGTCTGAAAGTAGAACTTGTGGAGTTTGGCGGGTTTATCTCTGAGCGATGGCTGCGAGTTGAGGGTTTGCCACACGGAAGTAATCTTCCATGTTCATGAAGATGGAGCGTTCGAGACTTCCGGCGTTGAAGACGACTTCTTGATTCTCCTTGATCTTCGGGTCGGCAAGCAGGATAAGGGCGTCGTTGAATGAAAATGGCGGGATGGAGCCGATGGCGCAGCCAGTGAGGGCTTCAGCTTTTTCGCGCGGAGCCATGGCGACGCTGTCGGCATTGAAATGGGCTTTGATGCCGTTAAAATCCACACGGCAGTCACCGGGGATATTGGCAAGGGCGTATAGATTTTCCTTTTTGCTCATTCGGACCTGTACGACCATGGATTTGATGGCTTGTTCGAGGCGGTTGCCGCGGATTCTGGTGATGAATTCGGTACGTCCTTCTGCTTCATGCTCGATGACGCGGTAGGCGGCTTTGTATTCGTCTAACAGGGCTTTGAGCCTTTCATGGATGGGAGTGGTCATGCAGGAAATTATAACGGGGGATGTGGGGTGAGTGGTAAGCAAATAAGGAAGATGTCGATAGGTTGTTTTTCAGGCTTTTTCTATCTTCAGGAATACATCCACCACGCGCGGGTCGAAGTGACTGCCGGATTGTTCCCGGATGTAGGCAAGGACTTTGTCTGCGGGCCAGCCTTTTCGGTAGGGTCGGTCATAACGCAGAGCATCCCAAACGTCGGCTACGGCGAAGATGCGCGCCGATAAGGGGATTTCCTCCCCCTGTAACCCGCGCGGATAACCCGTCCCATCCCATTTTTCATGGTGACAATAGGGAATCTCGAGAGCCTGGTGCAGAAATGAGATCGAACGCAGCATTTCGTAGGCAAACTCGGGGTGTTTGCGCATGATGACCCATTCCTCTTC
>DAOTXI010000656.1:0-11432 GCA_034435475.1 Anaerolineales bacterium | reverse complement strand
GGATGGCGGTCCTGCGTCCTGTCGATTTTACGGCAGCGAGGATATCGGCTTGAGCGGTAAGACCAAAGACCATTTTGTTGTAGATTTCCGTTCCGGGCGGGAGGCGTTCTGCAACTTCTTGAGCAATATTTCCCGAGTTTGAGATATCTTCCGCCGTTACCACCAGCGGGATGTGCAGCCAGTTCGCCACTTCGATGACCCAGCACATCCGAAGCAGGAGCGGGTTTTGTTTCGCCTTGTTTTCCTTCTTTATAAATGTTGGCTGGATATCGATGGCAATGAGCAGGGAATCATCCGCAGCGAGGAGAAGGGATCGGGTCATGTTTTTTTGCCTTTTGTTTGATACAAGTATATTATGATTGCCGCTTTTAGCCCCCCATCCCCGCATTCCAATCAGGCGCGATACGGTTCCTCTTGCACAATAGGGCCGATGATGATTCCCATTGCGGTTTTCAGACTTACACAAAGACGTCAGGACGAAAGGAAAAGATCGCTTTAATCTTTTGTGGCTTGGCGTTAATATTCGCAATCTCTCCCCGTGCCAGATATAGCGACTAAAGTGTCCACTACGAAACCCTTTCGCGAAGTACTGATACTACTATTCAGAGTAACTGATATTGCCTGACAGCATAGCAACGACTTTAGTATTTTTTTGCCGCGCTTTGACGGCTGAAGTTGTTACTACTTGTTAGCACTTTCACAGTCCCTGGAGTGGGGCTTTAGGCTCTTCCATTAAAAACGGTAAACCCGGATTTTATCAAGAATACGCGGAACACTGAGCGGATATTCTTTTTCCTCTTTGGATACATCCAGCCGCAGGATTTGCGACTCCGGGAGCGGATTCAACCATTCGGCGATGTACGACTCTAGAAACTCCGCATCCTGCGCCGACGCGATGTTGATCCTGTTTCTCGAAGCGAGTCGTTCGCCGACGGTGTGAGAGTCTGCGCGCAGGTGGATGATGAGATCAGGCGGCGGCAGCGTCTGGCGGATTAATGAGTGAAGCCTGCGGCACAACTCAAACTCGGCAGCGCCGAGCCAGCCCCGGGTGAGGAAGAGGCGCGTGAATCCGTAAAAATCGAGGTCGAGTCCGCCATCCATCAAACCGGGGTGAGTCGCCGCTCTTAATTCGCGTTCCTGCTCCGCGCGCAACAGAAGGTAATCCATCTGGTTTGAGAGCGCGTATTTTGAATCCTCTTTGAATAGGGCTTGGAAGGGGCGCGTCTCGTGTTGTTCGTAGGCGACGGAGAATTTTCGCGCGGCAAGCAGGGCTTTCATCAACGTGGTCTTGCCCACGCCGCTCGCGCCGACGATGACGATGAGTTTGTTCATGGCAGTCTGATTTTATATTAAAATTGCGCGGAGAGATTCAAGGAGAGCGAGATGGAGAAGCAGATCGAACTTCATTCCGGCGATGAGATATTGGGGCGGTTGCATTTTCGAGCCTACCGCACGGTGGACGAGCGGCGGGTGACGGCTTTCCTGCCCGGGCCTGACGAACCGCAGATCAAAGAGATCGTCACACCCTGGGGTGGACTCTTGACGGCGACGTACGGCGATTATCTTGTCAGTGAATTGGATTCCCCCGCCGATTGCTGGCCCATCGAGAAACAGATATTTGAAGAGACATATGAGATCATCCGCCCGGGTTTTTGCGTCAAGAAAGCCCTCATCCATCTTGTGCCCATGGTGGACCTTACGGACGGCGACGAAGACCGCATGGTCATTGTCCACACGTTGGAGGGCATTGAAGCCGCGCGCGCCGGGGATTTTTATCTTGCCATGGGAATCAAGGGAGAGATCTGGTGTTACCCAAAAGAGAAGGTGTTGAAGAAAATGAGACCCGCCGATTGATACCGGCGGGTCTTTTCGTGAGGTGTTCTTTGGATCACGGACCTTTTTTCTTGATCGGTTTTTTTCGCAACAACTGGACTCCGTCAGCCATGTTTTTCGCCTTGGTCTCTTGATTTATCATGCGCTCGAGGGCGGTGTCGATCACATTATAGATGTATTTCGACGGGTTGATGAATTCCTCGACCACGCCGCCCAGACTGCGCATCAGGTCGATGGCATAACGGGTCAGCATGATATCGCGGTCTTTCGTATCCACGGTAAATTCGTTTGCGACTGTAATCATGCGCATGTTCTCGATGCCCACGCGCCCAAGCGCGGAATATAACGCCCAGCGGGTGTTGCGCTCGTAGCGGTTGTCACCCTCCGGCGGGTCTCCCAGATGTTCGGGTTGGTAGATTTCATCAATGAGCTGGTGATTTTTGATCTTGTAGAAACGGTCCACCCACGCTTCGCCAGCCGGAGTGACAAACCTGCGGATGTATGTGGATTCGTTGTGAGGCAGGAAGACTTTGACCTTGATGCCCGCTTCGGCGCAGACTTCGGCAAAGATGATCTCGCTCCCTGCGGAAAGACCGCCCAGAAAAGCGCGGTCATGGGAGCCGGGCTCGAATTTCGCCACCCGTTTGCGGATTTCCTGGCGCACTTCGTTTTCCCTGTCTGCGGGGAAGACTTTTTTATCCTTCCCGGGAAAATCCACCATGTAACCGGCGAAGAGCAGCGCCCGTCCGCCGGTGGCTTTTGAGCCGGGGCGGTCAACTTCTGGCAGATTTCCAGCATCGCCTGTGCTGGCTTGCCTGACCTCGTCTTCGATCAGGGTGATGCACTTCGTTACAAACTCTGTGCGGATGCCGAGCAGGCGAATGGTTTCAAGCTGATTGAGCGATGAGCGCAGTGAGAACAGGTCGCGCCGGAGGGCTGTGATTGCCTTGCGGTAGGAGCGGATGACCTCCGCCAGGTCGTTCGAGGTCAGCAGGCGCAACTCGGCAATGGAGACGAGAGACCAGTAATCCCCGCCGTCCTGTTCGAGGGTGATCGTGCTGTCGAGGCAGAATTCGAGGGTGTCGCGCAGCCCCGGCATGATCTTGCGGATGCGCGCGATATCGGGATCGGGGTTCTTCTTGCTGTCGAATTTGTCCGCGAGATGGATGGCAAGCACCGACAGGGTGTAGGCGTTGATGCCGGGGTAGTAATCCCGCAAATCCATCTGGAAGCCTTTGAGGTAGATGTCTATGGATTTGATCAGCCAGTGATAGGTGTCGAAGGCGGTTCGGAGCCGCTTTGTTTTATTGGGGATGCGGTTCCACGAATTCGTCCACATCTCTTTGTAAATGCGCCCGAGGTAGGAGATCGAATTCGTATCCTTCGGATAGTCTTTCAGAATTCCCTCCAGTTTGACGATGGCTTCGTTGACGCGTCCCACACGGTTGAGGTGGAAGGCTTCTTCGCGCCGGAATTCGAGGTTATTGGCATTAACCGCAATACCTTCGCGGTACTGACGCAGAGCGAGTTCATTCCGCCCAAGTTTGGCAAGCGCGCCGCCGACCTGCCCAATCGCCTCTTCGCGGATGAGCGGATTTTGGATCTCCTCCGTCAGGAGCAAAATGTCGCCGATGTGTTTGTCTCGTTGGGCGACGGTGACCCTGTCTCTCCACTCGTCATATTCGCGCCAGAAACCGGTGGCAAGCGGCGTTTGCAGGCTTTTTCTCTCCGGCTCTTTGAGACCGGTCAGCAGGTTGTAGATCGGGCTGTGGACGGCGTCGCGGTCGGATGCCCAGGTGTCGCGCAGCAATCGCGCCATGGCTTTTATATCGCTCTTGATGTATTCCGGGTCTGGCACGCCTTCGGGGGTGATGTGATAAGGCAGGGTGCGGACGTTGAAGACGTCGAAAGGCATGTATGCCCGCCCTGCCTGGATGTGAACCACGCCTCTTTTCCTCAACGCATGGCGGATGCCCAACTCGTAGTAGGCGTTCGCGTTGTCAATGCTCATGTCGCAGACGACCATATCTGCCAGCAGGAGTTCCTGGAACATATCGGTCAGGATGTCGCCGGACTCGGTCGCTTCATCGGCGCGGGCAGATTCGAAACCCGCGTCCTCGATGGCGGGCTTGATCAGAATTTTATAAATGGCGTTGAAATCGTACGGATCGCCGTTGGCATTCTTCTTTTTGCCGAATGGCATGACTACAAAACAATGCGGCTTGACTTCGGGATGCAGGACGCGGTGTTCCCGCCCGTTGCCATCGGAATCATCGTCATCGTCCCTGTCGCTGCGCCGGGGTTTTGAGTCGCCAGGGGGCGTTTCCTCTTTGGATTTGGCAGGCTCCTCCGGTTTCTGGTTTGGAGCAAGCGGCTCGCCCGAGGGCGTGGTAAGCGGAACGGGAATGGGAATGGGATTGCCCGCCGGGTCTATTTTTTTATCTCCGGTTTTTTCATTTGTCTCGGTCATGGATGTTCAACCCTTCACTTCTTCGGTCTTCGGGTAGCGTGAGAGCAGGTCGTTCAAAACGCCGCGCGGAGTTTCACTGCCGATGTTGACATCCTTGTATTCTTCGCGGATGGAGTCGAGCTTGTGCGACAAGCCCAATTTCTGCGCGACCTTTTCGCTGAATTCCTGGATCGCCTCGCGCATCGAAGCCAGTTCCGCCTGAACCACGTCTGACGATGCTTCCTCTGCGAGTGTGCCGAGAATCTCTTCGAACCGGTCGCTCAGGTCGGTGGTGACTTTGTCCAGTTCTTCCGAGGTTTTGTTGACGATGGAATCGGTCAGCGCCTGTTTGAAGCGGGCGTCGGCTTCGCGCTGTTCGGCGACGACATTGTTGATGAGTTCCGCTTCCTTGTCGAGGCTGGCGTCGCGCAGGGCTTCCTGCATCGATTTGATGTATTCGACGTTGCGGCTCCACAGGATATTTTCGGTTCCCTGCACCATGCGGTTGACTTCGCTCTGCATCCGCTCGTCGGCAGTCAGGTTCTTCCAATGGTCAGAGATGATGCCGAGTTCCATGATGACCTTGCTGTAATTGCGCACGACCTGTTCGAGGTTTTTCAAGGTCTGCCAGACGGAAAGAGCCCCGGTCAGGGCGGCGGTCAGCGCGACCCAGATGGCAAGGTTGGAATACGAATCGCCGAATGTCGCAAGTGCGGCGATGATCGCGCCCAGCGCGCCCAGCAGGTAGATCGAAACCTGCAAGCGGAGGCGCTCTCTTTGCTTGACGATGATCTTTTTCTCATGCCAGCGCAATTCGTTTTCAAGCCGGTATTTGAAATATTCCTCGCCGCTCAGGTCGCTGAAACCGTTATCGCTGCCGGGTTCTTCGGGATTGAAGCGCGGTTTGGGCGGCACATTACCCTTGAAGGTTTCCATCACCAGTTCGCCGTTCATACCGCGGAAAACCGCGCGCTGCACGCGGGCGAGCCTTCTCTCCAGCCACTCGCGACGTTTTGGGTTGCCTTTCAAGATGGTACGATACAGATACATGTCGCGCAAAATCTCTTCCGCGCCCGCCCTTGCCACAAGCCAGTCGCCGGTGGAGTAATACTCATTTCCAATTGCCGCCAATACCGAAGCGATGATCGGGGAGGCAACCAGCAGTATCTTCAGGATGAACGAACCGACTTGAGGAAACTCAGCCGGATAGATGGTGGTGAGAATGGATAGCAGTGTCGCCAGCACGCCGAAGATCAGAATCCATCTTCGCAGGTTTGTGAAGGAGGCGGTCCGCTTTACGGAGGTATCGTCATATTGGGCGAACTTGCGCCAGGCGACTTCGAGGATGGGGGTTTGGGTTTCGGTTTGGGTTTCCATGTTGTCTCCTAACGCGTTACGAACCAGGCTGCGACATACCCTTCATGCGCCGCATCCTTGACCTTGATCCATTGATTGTTCGCGCCGATCTTGGATTCGCCCCCCGGCTCGCTGATGGTGAACTCGTGGTTGATCGGAACCCGTTTGATGAGGGTCGCATCGCTGACGACGGGTTGGCTTCTCAGCGTTACGGCTTCTGCGGTCGTCCGTACTTTGACCGCTCCGCCGGAAGACGACCCCGCGGTCGAGCCGGTTTGCGCGGTGGAGCCGCCCGCGTATTTGACGAACCAAGCGGCGACGTAGCCTTCCTTGCCGCCAGCATCACGGACTTTGATCCACTGGTTTTGCGCGCCGACCTTTTTGATGGCTTCGCTGGCAGGGTCGAGGCTGATGAGCTGTTCGGTCGTTTCGACATAGCGGATGACGTTATCCGCCGATTGGACAGGTTTACTGCGAAGTGTGATCTGCGCAGTTGGGATCAACGCCAAAGCCCCGGCGGGGACGGGAGCAGGAGTCGGTTTGCCCGGCGTGGGGGCGGCACCCGGTTTCGGCGCAGGTGAAGGCGCGGGAGCTGGAGCAGGCTTCCCCGTCGAAGGAGAGGCGGGGGTTGCTTTTTTATCCGAAACATACCAGGCGGCAACGTATCCCTGATCGCCCTTCGGGTCCTGCACCTGAATCCACTGCCCCTGCACGCCGATCTTTGATTTGGCTTTTGCCTTGTCTTCGAGGCTGATGAGCTCGGTGTTCATCATCATGCGCTTCCAAAGGTACCCGGGGACGGCGGGTTCGGCTCTGAGCGCCAGGTCGTCTTCGGCGGCGTAGAGGATGAACTTTTCGGCTGGGACGGGGACTACCGTTTTCTTGGGCGGTTCAGGGGTGTTGACACCGTAGCTGTCGAACCACAGAACGGCGCTGATCTCGGTGGCGAGTTTTGCGCCGTTGTATTTGTAACGGGTCGTGAGCAGGACGTCTTTGTCCGGTGAGTCGCCGCCGTATTTGTAGGGGTCATAGATGACGTAGTCTTCACCCTTCTTTTCCTTTACAAGGACGAAGTGGGTTTGAAGCCCGGCTTGTTTGTTCCAATCCACTTGTAGGATGACCGGTTTGCCCGCCGCGATTGCCGCGTCTATCTGTGCGAGGGGCGCGGGGGTGGTTTCGCAATTCTGCATGTCGCGGTAGACGCAGTTGGGCCAGATATACGGCAGGACGCTGGGGATAAAAAGCGACCCCTGAAATCCGCCGCGCGCTTTCATCTTGTCGTTGACGGTGACAGGGGTTTCGTTGTAGCCGATGCCGTTCAGCATCATGGTCGCCGAGGTCAGCAAACATCCCCACTTGCCGATGGTGCTCTCTCCCGATGCGCCGAGCGGGACGTCCTTCCATTGATCGTCGTTCTGATAAAGGTTTTTCGTGACGAACATGCAAGCCTCGCCTTCTGTGTTGTTATTGGAAATGATTGGACAATTTTACTCCATTTCAAGGGCGGGAGATTATGGGGGCGGGTGTGATGGGTAAAAAAGCGATGCGCAACGAATTGATTGAGAAATTTTTATGACTGCTGTGGGCGAAGATGTGCTGGAATGTAGACGCGGCTATGTATATGGTATTGTCGTACTTTGCGCAGATGGAGTATTTTTAACTCCCTACAGATTCACAGACGAGGCCGCCAACACAAGCGGGCTGGGTTACTTGCGTGCGCGATACTACAAGCTCCCAATGGAAGATTCCTGTCACGGGATATGTGGGGGTGGCATATCTTGATTCAAGAAGCCGTTCCTGATGAATCATCATGTTTGGTTCATATTAATTTCATTACAAAAATCAAAATTTTTTCTTGCAACCTTGAATAAATCGAGAAAAACCTAACTGCTTTCTACTCCAAACAAAACCGTGTATTACACTAGTACTCAGCTCCTACTTCTATGTCTTGAATTACAAACCTGAATATGATAATTTTTCAAAAGAATTTCAAATGAGATGCTGGCTTGACAAACACCCGCTTGAATTCACTAACAACTCCGCAGCCAGCTTAACAAGACAGGAAAAGATAATGATAAAAAAATTCTTTCGAATAATTGCCATGGTTGGGTTGACTGCATCGCTATTATCTAATTTTTCACCTGCAACCGCGCTTCAATCTTCGACGAACTATTACGTTTCTCCATCCGGTAACGATTCCAACCCTGGGACAGAATCCGCCCCTTTTAGAACATTGGCCAAAGCGTTTTCTGCCATAAAAGCGGGCAACACCCTCTATATACGTGCCGGCACTTATGTTGCCCCTGCCACGGGATGGAATTTTACAAATTCCGGGACAGCCAGTCAGCCAATCACAGTCACCAACTATCCTGGAGAACGTGTTGTCCTGTCTGCAGATAGCAGCAAATCCGGTAACTATATCATCAAGTGTCTTCAGGTTTCGCCGGCAGTTGACAATATCCGCATCATTGGGACAGATGTTGTATCCCAATCTTTCAATGAAGTGACGTCGTCAAAAGGGATTATTATGACGGGGATCCGCCTTGGGGTCGCTCCTGCCATTGCCGCGTATCAGTGCGACAATTGGGAAGTGGCGGGTGTTGATTTCATTAATGTTGCCTATGGCATATTCCAGAGAAAGGTAAACAATGGAAAGACATCGGCTGACAGGTGGTATGTCCATGATAACCGTGTATATGACTACTATCGCGAGAGTGGAATGCAGTTCAACGGAAATGGCAACCGCATCGAAAACAATGAAATCATCAAGGTTACAAACGACTACAACTCGACCTATGGATGTCAGTTATTAAATCTTCTTGGCAATAATAATATAGTGCGTGGGAACAAACTGACCCGCTTGTCTTCCACTCGTTGTATTGGCATCTTTTTCGAGTGGGACCTGGCAGACGCAAACCTGGTTGAGAACAACTCCATTACCGGGGTTGTCAACGGACTTTCATTTTTTGGCGGAGACAATAACGTCATCCGCAACAATCAAATCAATGGCACCGACACCGCCTTCGTTGTGCGATCCTGGGCGGACGCAACGACTGCCTATCCATGTAACTTCTCTGATTTCATGCCGGCCGAAACCGATGTCAATAACCCCGATTGGCAATATATGTACCCGCACGATTGCCGCTCGAAAGGCAATCGCTTTGAAGGCAATTCTGTTTCAGGTTTTGCGACATTTTCCACCGTCAATCTGTCCGAACCATCCAATATTTTCGATAGTGCGACCCCCACACCACATCCCATAACACCCACAGCAACAACGACACCAATCGGCAACCAGCCTAAAGAAATTTACGTTTCCGCAACAGGAAATGATGCCAACCCGGGAACGGAGGCAAGTCCTTTCCTGACCATTTCAAAAGCGATTGGCGCTGCATCGCCTGGGGATACAATCTATGTTGGCGCTGGCAGTTACCCTGCATTTACTGTTTCAAAAAACGGGCTAAAGATTCTTGCGCATCCAAACGAGACCCCGCTCGTCAGTGGAGGAGGAGGAGTCAAACTGCAGGGAGACTACATCACGTTTTCCGGTTTTGAGGTCATCAATATGACCGGCAATTTTGGCGCCGCCATTGTTTCATATGGCGATAACAACATCATTGAGAAAAATATCGTTCACGATAATACCGGCGCGATGAGTGGAATTACAGTGTCTGGCGGGTCATATAATCAGGTCTCCAGGAATACCGTTTACAACAATGGCTTTTTCGGGATAGGGGTTTATAATTCGCCAGGCAATAATGTAATCTCCGAGAACACTGTATATGGACACACCGCCATGTCCGGCGATTCCGACGGCTTGCATTGTTCCCGGTCTTCAGGCAATACATTTTCAAACAATCTGGTGCATGACAATGCCGATGATGGGATTGATACTTGGGATTGCCCATCGAATATTGTTTCGAACAACACGGTCTATCACAATGGGGGAACGGGAGATGGGAACGGCATCAAAGTCGGGTATGGCGGCGGTAATTCGGTTACTGGCAACACCTCATACGACAATCTGACCTGCGGGTTCACATCGAATGGCGGGGGGAATTATTACGAGAATAACACCGCATACAATAACGGAACCTGTGGATTCGACGACGACTGGCGAATCAGCGGCAACACTCAAACCAGCCAGTTCATCAATAATAAAGCATGGGGTAATCCTTCTGGAAATTTCAAAACCGGTCAATACACCACCGTCTTTGAAGGCAATTCAGAGGAGCCGCCTCGGGGCCCGACCCCGCCTTCCATTTCCACGGCAACGCCCGCTCCAGTTTTCACCGCCACGGCAACGCCTCAGACGATATTCGTCACGCCTACATTGACAGAGATTCCCCCAACGTTGCCCAGCGGAACTTCTGTTTTGACAGTTGTCGACCGCGACATATTATTGGTTGGCGATACCGGTTTGGTCACCGTTAACCTGAACGGAATGCCTGCCGAAGGCGTAACCGGAGTCGAATTTACCTGCATATTCCCTGCAGATCTGGTTTCGGCCGGCAATGTTCAGATTGGGCAGATTTTTGGCAGCGATCCTGTCTCTGCCTATAATGATTCGCAGGTTGGAAGTTTCATTTTTGCCGTGTCTGGCAGTAACGGCAAAGCCATAAATTCAGATGGAATAGCCCTCACCTTCAATATAACAGGGTTACAACCAGGGTCATCTGCCATCGAGTGCAAAGCAAACATTCTAAGGGATAACGCCCCACTTGAAAGCATTGCTTCCACTCCTGACTCGCTGATCGTGGCAATTCAACCTGCTCTAACAGCGACTTCTCTCCCCGCGCCGACACTTGCCGGGCAGGTCATCGCGAGTAAACCCGTCACAATCAGTTTGTTCAGTCCTGACGCGACTCTGGCAGCCACAGGAATCACAGACGCTGATGGATTCTTCAATTTAAGCGCTCCTGAAGGCACATTTACAGTGGTCGCGTCTGCCGAAGGGCACTTGAGCGCGCAAGGTACTGTGACTTTGGCAGAAGGCACCACAACGTCCCTGCCCCCCATCGCGCTTCCTGCTGGAGATATTGACAACAATGGCACGATTGATCAATTTGATGCGCTGACATTAGGTATGAATTACAACATACTGGCTCCGCTTCCAGCAGACTTAAGCAATGACGGTCTTACAAATCTTGTAGATCTCAACATGCTGGCTAAAAACTATCGTATGACTGGCGCATTAGCCTGGTCGCAACCGTAGAAACTCCCATGGCTTTATCATTTTCGCTTGGCAGGTTTTGGTTTGCGTAACGCGAAAAGTAGAAAATAAAATTGATTACCTTTGGAAACGAGGCACCGTCACTTGGGCAGTTGCCAAAAACAAGAATAACGCAAGGTTCTCGGCAGCCTTGAGCCTGTTTGAACATCGTATCATGCTGGTTTGGTTGCCGCCCTATTGCTCCGACCTCAATCCGATTGAACGCTTTTGGCGGCGCTTGAAGGACCGGGCTTGTGCCAATAAACTTCAAGACAAAATCGAAGATGTTGCAACCAGTGCTAAGAAAGTCTCGAAACAGCAAAATATAGACCTCTCTGGATTACCTTACACATTAATTTTTTTGGACGCTGATAAACGCAGATGGACGCAGTTTTTTTGAGGTTTTTGCTGAAAAAAACACCTAAACTCAGCGTTCATCTGCGTCCCAATTTTAAGAGTGTAAGGTAATCAGAGACCTCTCTACCTTGCGTTTCCTTTTGCCTAAAAACTTATGACGAATTACTTAGTAAATCGTCGAATGTTTCTTTACAGATATTGACCGCCGACCGCGGACCATAGACC
>DAOTXI010000655.1:0-2148 GCA_034435475.1 Anaerolineales bacterium | reverse complement strand
GTTTGGTCGAGTCGGTCAAGAAATTCAGAAACGCAATGGAGCCTATTGCAAACCTGACAGGTCTCGAAGACCTGTCAGGTTTTAGATTAGGCAAAGAATATATCGCCATGCTGCAAGATGGCGTGATCGCGGCGCAATATCTCGAAGCCTGGCGCAGTGAGAAAAAGGATGCTGTGTTGGTTGCGCCCGCCTACACTTTTATGATGATGAACCGCCCCGCCGCCTGCCAATTTTGGCTCGACCCCGGCTCGGACGGCTGGTCTCAGCGTGTGGCGCAGCCGCTGACTCATCCCTACGTCCTCTCGCGCGAATGGGATGCATCCCCGGGCAGGCTCTGGCTCGACTCGGATGAAGTGGCAATGGAAACAGAAACGCTGTCGCATCTCGTTGGCGGTTTGCTCGCTCGCTGCCGCGAAAAAATCTTCCCCGCCCTCTCCGACCTCGGCGCGGCAGGATTCGAACAACGCGGAGCCTTATTACGGGCGTTTCAGAAGGTCCTGCAAGCGCAATCTGAGGCGTAGGTCGGAATCATGTCATATTGGAAACTTTATTATCACTTCGTCTGGGGCACGAAAAACCGCCAGCCGCTCATCCTAGCATCCATTGAAGCGGATGTCTATCGCGCCATTGCGGCAAAGGCGCAAGACATGGGCGGATTTGTCCATGCCATTGGCGGCATTGAAGACCATGTCCATCTCGCCGCATCCATTCCGCCCAAACTCGCGCCCGCAAAATTCATCGGCGATGTAAAAGGGAACTGCTCGCATTTCGTCAACCACATTATCAAACCTGATTTCGAGTTCTACTGGCAGGATGAATATGGCGTGTTGTCCTTCGGCGAAAAGAATCTCCCCTCGGTGGTACGATATATCCACAACCAGAAACAACACCACGCAGACGGCACGCTGGTCGCAGCGATGGAGAGGATGGATGAGTCGTAACAGTCCACTTAAGTGGGCTTCGCAGGAATAGCCCGGCGGTTTAATCGCCGGGCGGGTTCGCAGAGTAGAATCAACCCACAGAATCAGTAGACTGTTTGAGCGCGGATTGACTCAGCCGGAAAGGAATCCTGTCCATTGGGCATTCTCTACGCCTCGTCCCCGCACGGGGATGAACCCCCGCGCTATTCCTACCAACCCCGCTAAAGCGGACTAGGCGGCTGAAGCCGCCTTTGCAGGAATAGTCCGGCGGTTCCTCGTCTCTGCTTTGAAAAGGGTAAACAAAATTGAAAACAGTTCGGACAGGAATTTAAACCATGAAAACGGACGATATTGAAATTTGTGATGAATGTGGTTGCATGTATGTTCCTTCCTTGCCACAAGATATAAAACATCATAATTGGTGGCATGAAAGATTGATATTAGGATTTAAAACAAGAAAATCAAAAAATGATGAAGTGGTTTGGGAGAATGAGAGTTTTTATCTCACCCATGTGACGCCAAATTCATCTTTATCTCAAAGAAACAAAGCCGAATTAGCGTCACAATTAGCAAAAGGAGGATTGGGAAGAAAAGCACGTTTTTCCTATTTCTCTTTTAGAGCAAAAGACACAAAAATAAAAGATTATCATTTATTTATCTTGCATTATAAAAGTCGCGGCATAGGTTTATTTGTAATAAAAAAGAAGGCTTGTATCGAAGCCAAATGGGAAAATGACAGGCTCGTCTCTACGCATGTTATTACTGAACCAATATGGATAGTTGATATGGTATGGATCGTATCAAGCCAAAGGCATAAGGGAATAGCAAAAAACACAATTAATGCTATTGCAAAGCATTTTGGTGTTCAAGCAAACTCTTTAGGCTGGAGCACTCCATTTACAGAATCAGGCGAATACTTAGCCAAGTCAATAAGCCCAAAAAACATTTTGATTTATCATTAAGGGAATGTGGTCAAGAGTATATAGATTCCTTTACTTAAACCTTGACACCCGACACCTCCGCACATGACACATCCCTTCACCCCTCGACCCTCCCAACAAAACATCCTCCGCTACACTGGCGGGCGGCTCGGCATTGCGGCCGTGCCTGGCGCGGGCAAGACCCACATCCTCTCTGCCCTCGCCGCGAAACTGATTCAAGAGGGACGGCTCGGGGACGATCAGGAAGTGCTCATCGTCACCCTCGTCAACTCGGCGGTGGACAATTT
>DAOTXI010000654.1:0-2135 GCA_034435475.1 Anaerolineales bacterium | reverse complement strand
GGTACTGGGCGTGGACAATGTGATCTTCATTTCCATCCTTTCCGGAAAACTCCCCCCGCAAGACCAGCAACGCGACCGCACCACAGGCATTTCCTTGGCGGTCATCACCCGCATTTTGCTCCTGCTCTCACTTTCATGGATCATCAGCCTCGAAGCACCGTTCTTCTTCCTGCCCTGGTTCGGCGGGGAAACAATTGGCATCTCCGGGCGCGACCTGATCCTGCTCACCGGCGGACTCTTCCTGCTGTGGAAAAGCACACATGAAATTCACGACAAACTGGAAGGCAAGGAAGGACATGCTTCGGCAAAGGTCGGCGCGACGTTTGCAAGCGTCATCATCCAGATCATGTTACTGGATATTGTCTTTTCCCTCGACTCGGTCATCACCGCAGTTGGCATGGTGGATCACATCTTGATCATGATGATCGCCGTGGTGATCGCCGCGGGCGTGATGATCTTCACCGCAAAACCCATCGGGGAGTTCGTCGAGAAGCACCCGACCATCAAAATTCTCGCCCTGAGTTTCCTCTTGTTGATCGGTTTCACCCTGATCGTGGAAGGCTTGCACCAGCACATTCCCAAGGGTTACGTGTATTTTGCAATGGGCTTCTCAGTCTTCGTCGAATTGATCAACATCCGCGTCCGCGACCGGCAGGTTAAGCCGGTCAACCTGCGCGACCCGTACAAAGAAGGACAAATGGAGTTGTCGCCGGTTGCGGCGACGGCAAAACCCAAACAAGCAGGAAAGACGAAAGCCCCCGCGCGGAAATCAAAATCAAAACGATAACAGTCAAGGAACGGCGCTGATTATCAGCGCCGTTTTCATTCCACCCGGCAGGCTCCAAACCCGATTGGCTTCGTGACCAGCGACTTCGTTTCGATGCCCCTTTCCTCGAACATCTTGACAATTTGCGTTTTTACATTTTGCGCATCGTCCGGCTGAACAAAAGCAATAATCGAAGGTCCCGCGCCGGAGAGCGCCGCCGCACCGAAGCGTTTGGCGGTTTTATAGGCAGACATCCCCCCGGAGATGTGTTTCAGACGATACGGCTGGTGGATGCGGTCATCCATCACTTTTTGTAAAAGGCTTAAATCGCCGCGCCTCAAGGCGTCCACTACCAACACCGAACGCCCGATATTGTGGATGGCGTCGGCGCGGGAGACGGATTTGGGCAATACCGCCCGCGCAGTTTTCGTCAGCCATTCCACCAGCGGTTTGACGATCACGACTGTCCATTCGGGGATTTCATATTTCCGCCACACGATCTCATCTTGCACAGTAACAGAGACGACCAGCCCGCCAAATAAAGCCGGAGCAACATTATCCGGGTGTCCCTCCATCTCTGTGGCAATCTTGAGCAATGCGGTCTCGTCCAGCGGTTTTCCGAGGGTTTCATTCCCGCCGAGCAATCCCGCCACAATTGCCGCCGCGCTCGAACCGAGTCCACTGCTCATCAGGATATCGTTGCGGGTGGAGATTTGAATGCCGCGCATCTTTTGTCCGCAAATCTCGTGGATGCGCATGTACGCCTTCGTGAGCAGGTTCTTATTGCCCTTGTTCAATTTCTCCGCGCCTTCTCCACTTGCCCTGTATTTCAACCCCTCCCCTTCTTCAAAGGTAATCTCATTCCAAATATCCAGCGCAAGTCCCATGCAATCGAAACCGGGACCAAGGTTGGCGGATGTGGCAGGCACACGAATTTTTATCATGCGGCACATTATAATCGGCGCATTATTTTGGAGCGCAATGACTCCTGTCATTGCCCGAAAGTCGGGAGACTTTCGAGTCCGTCTCTCACCAGGAGCGTTAATGACTTATCAAGGATTGATCCATCGTTACAGGCAATACCTCGACCTGCCCGCCCATACTCAAACCATCACCCTGCTCGAAGGGAACACGCCCCTCATCCCCATGCCGCGCCTGGGACGGGAATTCGGCTGTGAGTTGTTCGTCAAATTCGAGGGATTGAACCCCACCGGCTCTTTCAAAGACCGCGGCATGACCGCCGCCATCAGCGAAGCCGCCGGACGCGGGGCAAAAACCGTCATCTGCGCTTCGACGGGGAATACCGCCGCTTCCGCCGCCGCCTACGCCGCCCGCGCCGGGCTGCGCTGCATTGTGCTGATCCCTGAGG
>DAOTXI010000653.1:0-13347 GCA_034435475.1 Anaerolineales bacterium | reverse complement strand
CATATATCCATGTTTTGGGTTCTGCAGTACTGTCTCTAAAGATAATTCTTTGATCAACAACTTTTAGCATTGCAATGTCAACCAACATCTCTTGTCCTTCTTGTGTAGTAAAGACCATTTTCCCTTTTGCGTTGAATTTAATTTCTTTCACAATTTTTGTATCATCACCAACAGCTATTTCAATTTGACCATTTTTATTTATTGAATAGACATCACTTTTCTCAAATTTTTCCATCACTTCAGCAGGGAGTGCAGGTTCTGGGGTAGTCGTCGGTTCGGGTGTTTGGGTGGCTGGGGGGAAGGTGACAGTCACCTGCGAGGTGACTGTCACCTGTGGGGTGACTGTCACCTGTGGGGCAGAGGCGCCCTCTGAAGAGGGCAGACAGGCTGTGAATAGAATGGCGAGAAGGAAAACGAAGGTTTTTTTCATGAGGGTCTCCCTGAGACGGACCATCCCCGAATGGGGATCACGAGTATTCGGACTCTAATTTAGTTGATACAGTCGAATCCCATCCCGCTCCACGTTGCGGCATAGGGAGAATCTTTCCTTCGACATTTGTTTCCAGCGTTTGTCCGCGATCAGGAGGGAGTTCAGCAGGATATCGTAATCGAGGTCGACCTGGGAGGAGATTTTACTGATCGCTTTTTGCAGTTGACGGTCTTCGCTCTTCGCCAGGATGAGCACGTCCACATCCGAGTCGGATGCGCTGTTGCCCCGCGCTTTCGAGCCAAATAGGATGACCTCGACGATTTGCCGTCCCTGCTCAGCCAGTAAGCGCTGGATGAAAATTTGCAGGGCGTCATTTTCTTTGGGAGTCATCTGGCTTAAAGCCAATGGTTTCGCTGTAACCATTGTTCCACCTCCTCGACAAACTGCCTTGCTTTTTGAAGAAGTTCCAAAGCTGTTTCGTGATCAATATCGGTATTCAAATCATAATCGCCCCGCTGCCGGGAGTTGATCAAATCCTCATAAATTTCGCTCAACCCGGCGCGAAGTTCGCCTGTTTTGATAAATCGCTGGCGAAAAACGCTGATGACGCCGCTGTGTTTGCTGCGCGCTTCGCCAAGTGTCGAGAGCAGAGCATTCGCCGCATAGAAAGCAGCGTAATACGAACGATTAACGCTGGACATGAAAAGTTTGTTATCCAGATTCACTTTTGAGGCATCCAGCGCTTCATGCGCATTCTCGATATACAATTAAACTTCGCGTTTGTTTTCCTTGCCTGTTTCCATATCCATATTATAGCGCAATAAAAAAAACTTCTTTGTCGGGAACATTGGAAGGGAAACTTTTTTTCAATTACCAACTTGCCTTACGCGCCGTCAATTACCAAGTTACCAATCATCAATCCCTCCCGCTTATCCCCAATTAATCCGCCAAAAATGACTGTGTTAGAATCCTGCGAGTCATGAAGCAAAACAAGTTCGTGTTGGCATCCAACTCTCCGCGCCGGAAGCAACTATTCGGCTTGGGCGGTTGGGATTTCACCGTCATTGCCGCGGATGTGGATGAGACTCCCTTCGAGGGCGAGGCTCCGCGCGAGTACGTTATCAGACTGGCAAAAGCCAAGGCGTCAGCGATCCAGGCTCGGGCGGAGTCGGATGTGGTCATCGTCGGGTCGGATACGACGGTGGTGGATGGAAATCAAATCCTCGGCAAACCGGTCAATGAAGCGGATGCGCGGCGCATGTTGAAACAATTGCGCGGAAGGACGCATCAGGTCCTGACCGGAATCGCCATCCTTCAAAATGAAACGATGACCGCGGATATTTGCGTTACAGACGTTCCGATGCGCGATTATTCGGACGATGAGATCGAGCGTTACATCCAAAGCGGCGACCCCATGGACAAGGCGGGGGCGTATGCGATCCAGCATCCCGAATTCAAACCTGTTGATGTGTTGGACGGTTGTTACGCGAGCGTGATGGGGCTGCCCTTGTGTCACATCCTGCGGGCGTTGCGGCAGTTTCAGGTATCTGCATTGGGGGATGTTCCGAATGCGTGTCAGTCTCTTCTCAAGTATGATTGCAAGGTCTCGTCCGCTGTGTTGAACGGCGAACTTGTCTCGTGAAAGGAATGGAATGAAGTCATTACGCCGGATTCAGGTTTTTCTCGTTGCGCTTTTGATCGCTGCATGTTCTTCCGCGCCGGGCGGGGTTGGCGAAATTTTCGCAACCGATACGCCCCTGCCGACCCCCAAAGCGGGTGTGACCCCCGCGCCGGATGAAGAAGCGGCGGTGACGTCGTTCTTCGACGCGCTCAAGAACGACGATTATGAAGCAATGTATGCGATGCTGGCGCAATCCAGCCGCGATGCCTTGACGTTGGAGGATTTTTCGAAGCGTTGGAACGATGCATTGAACACGATGAGCGCGTCGAGTTTTGAAGTTAACATTTTATCGTCCACCATCAGCCCGTTCAACGGCGAAGTGAAATACAATATCACATACAAGACCGTGCTGGCTGGCGATATTTCACGCGACATCGTGATGCGGCTTGTTAATGAAGAAAATAACTGGAAGGTTGTCTGGGACGATACGCTCATCCTGCCGGAACTGGCGGGCGGAAACCAACTGGCGATGGAGTACGACATCCCCGCCCGCGGCGATATTTATGACCGAAATGGACTGCCCGTTGCAACCCAGGCAGACGCGTTCGCTCTTGGCATTCAAACCGGCGAGATTGATAACGAAATGGTCGGCGCGTTGACCTCGGAATTGGGACGATTGTGCGGCTTTGATCCCCTGGGGATTCAAGACCTGATTGACGCCTCCGGTCCCGGCTGGTATTTGCCCATGTGCGAAGGAACCCGCGAAGAAGCCCAGCGTTTGCTTTCCATTAATCCCGGCGGGCTGGTCGTGCAGGAGTATTCGTCGCGTTATTACTTCCGCGGCGGGCTGGCTCCGCAGGCAGTGGGATACACCCTCGCTATTTCGCCCGAACAGTTGAATCAATACAAGCGGCTCGGCTACAGCGGAAGCGAGCGCATCGGTCAGACGGGCGTCGAGCAATGGGCGGAGGATTATCTTGCCGGGAAGCACGGCGGAACTCTGCGTGTGGTCAGCCCCACCGGGCAGATCATCTCCACGCTTGGGCAGAGCGCGCCCGAACCCGCCGATTCCGTTTATCTCACCCTCGACAGCAATTTGCAATTCCATGCCCAGGCGGCGGTGGAATTCTTCCGCGGCGCGATCGTGGTCATGGAAGTGGATACGGGTCGTATTCTGGCAATGGCATCCGGTCCTGATTTTGACCCGAACGTGTTCGACGCCAACAACCCCAACAACATCGCCCTCAACAGCCTGTTGAACGACACCCGCACGCCGCTGCTTAATCGCGCCGCGCAGGGGCAGCTCCCGCTCGGCTCGGTCTTCAAGATCATCACCTTCTCGGCCGCCCTCGAAAGCGGATTGTACCTGTCGAACACCGAATACGATTGCCAGTACGAATTTACCGAACTGTCCGACCAGATCCGTTATGACTGGACCTGGCAGCACTGCCAGGACCGCATTGCCGCGGGAAAATTCTGCAACACCACAGACAGCACACCCTCGGGGCTGATCACGCTTCAAGAAGGTCTGATGCGCTCCTGTAACCCGTATTTCTGGCACATCGGCAACGACTTATATACAAACTGGGATCGCGGCAACGACATCACCACCATGGCGCGCGGATTTGGTCTCGGCGCTCCGACCGGCATTGAGCAAATTCCTGAAGAAGCCGGTCAGATCATTGACCCGGCTTCGCAGGTTGACGCCGTAAACGTCGCCATCGGTCAGGGGACGGTATTGGTCACGCCGCTGCAAGTCGCCCGTTTTATGGCGGCAATTGCCAACGGCGGCACACTGTATCGCCCCCAGATCGTCGAGAAGATTCAACCCGTCGAGGGCGATCCCGTTCTGATGTTCAAACCTGAAGCGCAGGGAACCCTTCCACTACGGCAGGAAAATCTCGACATTTTGCGCGAAGCCCTGCTGATGGTGGTCGAAAACCCCAAAGGCACGGCGCGTTTCAACCTGCTCGGTCTGCAATTCAAAGTGGCGGGCAAGACCGGCACTGCGGAATCCGGCAGCGGCAAACCGCACGGCTGGTTTGCTGGCTACACCCTCAACGAAGCCAACACTGACCTGCCCGACATTGCCATTGTTGCAGTGGGGGAGAACATCGGCGAAGGTTCCGAGTTTGGCGTGCCCTTCTTCCGCGCCATGGTCGAAGCCTATTATTACGGCAGCCCGCAGCGCCAGTATTACGACTTCGGTCAATTGGGCTATCCGCCATACACGCCCACGCCGCCATCGGCAGGGGTCGTTCCGTAATATTTTGCGTAGGACACGTTCTCTAACGTGTCCTGATGGATAACAAGGAATCTTTTGGCAAACGCTCAAGGTCTAATCATAAAAGCCCAATCCGGTTTCTTTTGGGTCGAAATTGAATCGGGCGTCGTCGTTTGTCAACTGCGCGGCAAACTCAAACAGGGCAAAGCCAAAGGCGACATCGCCGCCCTGGGGGATCAAGTGGATGTCACAGTTTTGGATGACGGCTCCGGGATGATTGATTCCATCCATGAGCGGATTCAGCAGATTGCGCGGCTCGACCCCCGCCCGGGCGGAGTCTACCAACAGGTGCTTTTAGCCAATCCGAATCAGGCTCTTTTCGTCTTCGCCTGCGCTCAGCCGACTCCGCGCCTGCGGATGTTGGATCGCTTCCTCGTCATTGCCGAAAAACAGAAAATCCCAGTCTTGATTGTTGCGAACAAAATTGATACCGTGGATGATCCGCGATCTATTTTTGGGATGTATGAGTCCATTGGCTATCGGGTTGTTTACACGTCTGCCAAAACCGGGGCAGGGCTTGAAGAGTTAAGGTCTCATCTTCAAAACAAACTCAGCGCCTTTGCCGGACCCAGCGGCGTGGGGAAGTCGAGTCTGCTCAACGCGCTGCAACCCGGTCTGGGGCTGGCGGTCAACGAGATCAGTTCCGCCATGAAAAAGGGACGTCACACCACAGTGACTCGTCAACTATTCGCGCTCGACGGCGGCGGTTATGTCGCCGATACTCCCGGCTGGAAGTCGCTTGGGCTGTGGGACACCGAACCGGAGGAGATTGACGCGTACTTTCCCGAATTGCGCGGGCTGGTCGAGAACTGCCAATTCAGCGACTGCACCCATCAACACGAACCCGGCTGCGCCGTCCTCGCAGCGTTAAAGGACGGGAAGATTTTTCCCGAACGATACGAGTCTTTCGTCAGGCTTCGTTCCGGGAAGGAGTAACGTAATTCGTGATACGTAATACGTAAGGACTTACGCATTACGTATCATGCCCCACACTTGACACCTTAAACCTTGAACCTGATACTTGTAACCTATGGATAACTGGAACCTCCTCGGGCACGAATGGGCTGTGGATATGCTTCGCCGTCATGTGGCGCGCGGCGAGACTCGTCATGCCTATCTTTTTGCGGGCGCTCCCGGTCTTGGTCGGCGGACTCTTGCCCTTCGCCTTGCGCAGGCTTTGAACTGCGAAAAACCCATCGCGCCGGGTGAGCCTTGTCTCACCTGCCGTACTTGCAAACAGATCGAAACCATGCAGCATCCCGACCTGAGTATTGTCGAGCCGGTGGATTCTGACTCGGTTCCCAGCCCAACGGGTGAGATTCGGATTGGGCAAATCCGTGAATTGCAAAAGACATTTCATCTCAAACCGTATCAGTCGCCGTATCGAGTCGCCTTATTTCTCCGCTTCCACGAAGCCAACGACAGCGCCGCCAACGCCCTGCTCAAAACTTTGGAAGAAGCGCCCCCGCACGCCGTTTTGCTGTTGACCGCTGATAACCCTGAGCAATTACTTCCCACCATCGTCTCCCGCTGTGAGATTCTGCGCCTGAGACCCCTGCCCCTCGAAGCCATCGTCGCCGACCTGATGGATCGCGGTGTAGGCGAAGACCGCGCGCGCCTCCTTGCCCACATCTCCGGCGGACGCCCCGGCTTTGCCCGGAAATTGGTCGAAGATGCGGCTTTGCTCGAAAAACGCGAAGAACGCCTGAACGACCTGCAAACCCTGCTCCCCGCCCCAAAGGTTGAAAAATTTTCCTACGCCGAAAAACTCGCCAGGGATAAAGACGCCATGCGGCAGACCATCCTCGTCTGGCTCTCCTACTGGCGCGATGTCTTGCTGCGCGTGGCTGGCGCGGAGACTCCCCTGATCAACGTGGACCGCAACATGGAGATCGAATTTTTAGCAGGGCGACTTGACCTATCCTCTGCGCGAAAAGTCGTCAGTGACCACGAATCCGCGCTGGAGAAGATGGAACGCAATGTCAATTCGAGGTTGCTGGCGGAGGTGTTGCTGATGGATCTACCGAAAATGTAGCGACGACTTAAGTCGTCACTACGGAGGGATTTGAAACTATGCCTTACGAGTATCGCAAACTCTCTCAGGAAGAACGTGAAGAAGTTGTTCGTATCCGCAAGGAAAAAGGCTATCCCTTACATGCGCCTCCTCATCCTTTTCGTTTCGCGGGGGCATATTTGATTACGGCTGTTAATTTCGAGCATAAGCCGGTGATGGAATCTCCGCAACGCCGGACGGGGTTCGAATCTCGCATGTTAAGTTGCATGAAAGAGGTTGCTGAGGAGGTCATTGCCTGGGTGATTTTGGCGAACCATTATCATGTGCTGGCGCATGCCCGATCTTTGGACGATGTTTCAACCGCGCTCAAACATTTACATGGAACGACATCGCGCGAATGGAACATGGAAGATCAACTCATAGGGAAGCGGCGTGTCTGGTACAAATTTTTCGATACCTACATGAGAAACGACGCGCATCTGCGCACGGCGTTCAATTACATCCATTACAACCCGGTAAAGCATGGATATGTCAGCGATCCATACGAATGGGCTTGGTCGAGCCTGCCCATATATTACAGCGACAAAGGCAAAGACTGGCTCCGCGAAAATTGGCGGGCATACACGCCGCCTGCTGATTTTGGAAAAGGCTGGGATGATGATGTAGTGACGACTTAAGTCGTCACTACGGTGTCGCTACGGCGTAAACTCGATCAGCACCACCTCCTCGCCGGTTTTCACATTGGTTTCCTTGATGAAGCCAACGCCCGCCGCATAGAATTTATGCTCCTGCAAATCGGGGTCGAGCGCGGAGAAATCGTAGATCCTGACCACGTTCTCGAACGAACCGAAGGGCACGCTTACAGATTCGCTCACACTCAATACCTGCCCCTTATCTTCGGCTTCGCCCGCATAGAATTCCTGATAGTACTCCTCGTTCAAATGCGCGGATGGGTCTGCCCACATTATGACGCCTGGCAATGCGCCGTCTTTACCCCACTCCCACGAACCGGCATGATCCACAAGCACGCCGTTCTCGTAGTTATCCACCTCCTCGCCCAGGTACCAGACGTTGCCGTCCTTATCCTGCGCGTACCAGTCGTAGGTCTCTTCCACGAGTTGACCGCCCACATAAACGGTATCGTGAACGATGGTTGCAACGACGCCGTTCATATCCCGCGTCTCTCGCAGCACTTCGATCTCGTTGCGTTCCACGGTTCCATCTTCGAGAGTCGCTTCGTAGACCCACTTCGAGCCGGAGATGAAAGGCAGGTAGGGATTGTCAATTTCGCTCACGAAATCGGCGGTAGTCAGGTTGACGGTGTAGGCATCCTTGGGCGGATTGGTACAGGCGGCAAGAATAAAAAGGAATACCAGGAAAATTTTTCTCATGGCTCGACTCCTTTTTGTGCAAACCCTTCAAAACATAAGTCGAAAAACCCCGGTAAAAGTTACTCGATTGCCCCGCGCAACTTCTTCGCCAATTTTCCGAAATGGCTTGTATAGCGGATATCCTCCGTGCGCGGACGCGGCAGATCAACTTCCACATCCATTTTTATTTTGCCGGGGCGCTGGGTGAGCACCAATACGCGGTCTGCGAGGAAGAGCGATTCATTGATCGAGTGGGTTACCATGACCACGGTCTTTTGCTTTGCCTGCCAGATGTTGGAAAGTTCCGTCCACATGCGTTCGCGGGTCAGGGCATCCAGCGAGGCGAAAGGCTCATCGAGCAGGAGCAGGTCCGGGTCGTGGATGAGGGCGCGGGCGATGGCGACGCGCTGCGCCATCCCGCCGGAGAGGTCGCGGGGGAGGGAATCCTCGAAGCCTTTTAGCCCCACCAGTTTGATCATGTCGCGCGCTTTATTTTCTGCTTTAACCGCCCCCATGTTTTCCAATTCGAGCGGGAGCATGATGTTTTGAATCACGGTGCGCCAGGGCATCAGGTTGGCTTGTTGAAAGACCATGCCAATGCGTGGATGGTGGTGATATATGAAGTTGACCGAGCCTGAGGTGGGTTGCAAGATTCCCGCCAGTACGCGCAAAAAGGTTGTTTTGCCCGAGCCGGAGGGTCCCAGAAAACAGACGAACTCGCGTGGGCGGATGTTGAACGAGATGGTATCGAGCGCATCCAACCCGCCGTTATTATCGGGGAAGGTGACGGACAGTTCGCTGACGCTGAGGATGGGTTTTACGGTCATGGGTCAATTCCGGCTATTCTTGAAATTCGATATCAATTGTAGCGTATTCCCGATGACCCCGGGTTCGTGGCAGCGGGCAACAGCGACCGAAGAAGTTTATCTTCAAGCGGATTCATAATTTGAACGCAGGGTACATTTTTCCGGTGACGAGACCAGCATAGTTTTTGAGAGTCTTCTCAGGTCCGAAACGTGCAAGAGAGTTTATTTGCGCAGCGCTCAATGCGCCGAGCTGACGCAGAATCTCGAGCGCCACCGGCGGGCGGACGCGGGCTTGCGTATCGAGATTGTCATCCATGGAGGATTTGTCGCCGTCTGAGACCTTGAACGCGATTCCCACGCCTCTTTCGTGGACGACCCCGGGCAGGATGCCGATGATCTGGTAGCCTTCCGCGCCGCGTTTTGTGACGATTTTGCCTTTGCCTGTTTTCATCAATTCGCAATCGAACTCGCCAAAGTTGCTCACCATTTCGGGGTGAGCCGTCATGGCGGCGGCAATCTTTTTACATGCAACGGCTCGCTTTTCTTCAAGATCGCGCGGGTCGCATAAACGCGCCATGCCGAGGGCGGCATTGATAAGCGGCATGGCAAAATTTGGGGCGGAACAACCGTCTATGCCGGGGTGAATCGATTCGGCGGGCAGGCCGCACATCTCTGACAAGGTTTTGAGTATTTCGCGCTGGATCGGATGTTCGGGGTCAAGATAGGTTTCGAGGGGCAGTCTGCGCATTTTTGCGAACGCCAGCATGGAGGTATGTTTGCCGGAGCAGTTGTTGAAGTTCGGCGTGGGGTGGATGTTCTTTTGGATGACTTCTCTTAACTTATTTGCGTCGCCCGGCAGGTGCGGACCGCATTGCAAATTAACCTCCTCGATGCCGATCTTCTTTTGCATGGCTTGCACGGCGTCGAGATGCATTTGCGCCGTTTCATGAGATGCGCAGGAGAGGGCGATCTCGCTTTGGGTGTAGTTGTAGTATTCCACGCCGCCGCTTTCGATGAAGGGCAGGGCTTGAAAAGGCTTGGCGGAGGAGCGTAAAAAGGCGACCTTGTGCGGGTCGCCATACGAGCGTAGAAGAGTTCCATCCGAAGCGACCACTGCAATCGAACCGCGATGGACCGCTTCGACGACATCTCCCCGCATCAGTTCGAGGATGGAGAGGGATTCGTCAGCCATCAGTCTTCGAAGTTATGGGTGGGGGTATGATATTGACGCGCGTTGTAATGCAGAAGTCAGTAGCGCAGGCGTTGCGCGAATTGTTTCTGCCTTGCGGCTGGCGCTTTGAACCAGGTCAGCAGGGAGGCGACCAGTTTTTCGACCACAGCCGGGTTCGGTTTTTTACCGGTCATTTTGTTCAGTCTGTCGTGGGTGTGTTTGAGAAAGTCATATTGGACGTTGATGACGTTCGTAGTCACCACACCGCCGCGGCTGCTGATGAAGGTGTAGCCCTTGTTTTCGGCTTCGAAGAGCAGGTCGAGCGATTCGAGCCAGGCTTTCAGGTTGGACCCGGCAAGGAATGGCGGCTGGTTCTTCATAACGGCGTCGCCAATGAAGAGAACTTTTTCAGCGGGCAGGCGTACCCAGATCGAACCATTCGATGGTCCCGGACGATGTTCGAGCACGACCGGCGAAGCCCCCCAATGCAGGGTCATCTGGTCGAGGAAGGAGATTTCGGGGGGAGCCCAGCGCACGCTGCCCAAGCCGGGGATGGATTCCCAGTCCGCGCCGGTTTCTTCTCCCTGCGCTTTGAAGGTGCTGGGGCGTGTGCGAAAAATTTGGGCGGTCTTTTCGTGCGCGATGACAGTGCAATCCATGGCGCGCGCGCCGAGGGTGCGGTCTGGGTGGGCGTCCATGTTGATCAATGCCCGGTCTATGCCGCCGCCCAGGTTCATGAGCGAGGCGCGCCAGGAGCGGGCATCTTCGGGGGAGGGTGGCGCGTCAATCTGGATCAACCCGCGCGGGGTGACGATCACTCCCAGCGTCACGCCGGGGAACTGGTCTTCGATAAGGATGTTGCTGGTAATTTCCTGCATAAGACTTCGGATTGAGGTCCTTTCATACTCCGCCGCTGTTCGGGCGGGCGCTCAAACAGCGGCAGCGGAGATTCGTTTATGCCTTTTTGAGGTGTTGGGCAACCGCCGGGTTATGGCTTGTCTTTGTCCGGCGGATTTTTTTCCTGTAGTTTTGCCGAGGGTTGCGTCTTGTCTGGTTTGAAGGTCAGGCGCCCGGTTTGGCGTTTGAGCGTGCCTGTGGCTTTGCGGGTTGCGACCGGCAGCGAAAGCCAGAAGGTTGTGCCCTTGTCCACTTCGCTTTCGATCCAGATTTTACCGCCGTGTCCGGTCACTGCCAGGCGGCAGAATGCAAGCCCCACGCCCAAACCGCCGGGTCGGTTTTTGCCCCGCAGACGGGTGAACTTTTCGAAGATGCGTTCGCGTTCCGCGGGCGGAATGCCAGGACCGTTGTCGCGCACCCAGAAGTTGACGAACATGCCATCGGATGCGGTTTGCGCGCCAATATCAATACGTCCAGTGACCGGGGTGAATTTGATCGCATTTTCCAGCAGGTTGATTAATACGCGATAGATCATATCCACATCCACCCAGACCAGAGGCAGGACGCTTGTGGCGCGGTTTGTCAGAGTTTGCTGGCGGGCGGCGACGGCTGGCTCCACATCGCGGATCGCTTCGCGTAAAAGCGCCACCGGGTCAATGGAGTTCTGGTCCACGATCTCCTGTCCGCTTTCGAGGCGGTTGATATCCAGCAGGGAATTGACCAGCCGCTGGATGCGCCCGGTTGAATTCTTGGCGATGTTGAGCATTGAGTTCAGGGTTTCATCCTGGGGCAGAAGGCCGCTCATCATTTCAAGGCTCGAAACGATGTTGCCCAAAGGCGAGCGCAGGTCGTGGAAGATCATCGAGGTCATGTCGTCGCGCAGGGCGTCCAGTTCCTTGCGGGCAGTGATGTCGCGCAGGATCCATTGAATGGCTTCCGAATCATTGAACTCGGCCCGGTGGGCATAGACTTCGATTGGGACCATGCCGCCGTCATTGCACAACAACCCGGATTCATATCCGCAAGAGCCGCCGCTCTTGAGGAATTCGAAATTCAAGCCGGTTTTTGCCCAGTTTACCTAGTGCAGTTGTTCAATGCCCATGCTGCGAAGTTCCCTGGCGGAATATTGACTTAACGTTGCTGCGCGGCGATTCACTTCCAGTATGCGTCCCTCCCAATCGGTGATCAGAATCGGATCCACGCTGTCTTCGAAGAGTTCGCGGTAATGCCTGTGCGCATTTTGAAGTTGTTCGAATAGTTGCGAATTGGCGAGCGTGCTTCCAGCGATGTTTCCAAGCCCGGTCATCACCACCAGGGCATCGGGGTCGAAGGAACCGGAAAGGGGATTGATCGCCTCCAGCACGCCGATGACTTTCCCCTGCGCCTGAATCGGGGCGATTGCCAGGGCGCGCATGTTGATTCCGTTTAATCTATCTGATTCCTTCATGCCGTTTTCGAGATTGACCACCGGGACGATGGTGCCGCGTTCTTCGGAAACCACCCTGCCTGTCAACCCCTGCCCGCTGGGAATGCGAATCCCAGGAATGCCGCCGGAGTTATTACCCGCCGCCGCCTTAACCACCAGGTCGTTGGTGGAAGGCTCGATCAATGCCAGGGCCACCGTTTCCACTTGCAGGGCTTGCATGGTCTGGTGGAGGATGCGCCGTAACACATCCTGCATTTCCAGCGAAGAATGGAGCGAAGCCGCTCCCTCTGCCAGCGCAGACATGACCCGCGCCGTCCGCTGGGTTTCGGTGTAAAGACGCGCATTTAAAACCGTCACGCTTGCCTGGTCGGAAATGGCTTGCACTAATTTGAGATGTTCTTCATTGAATGTATTCGGCACCGGGTGGACGAGCGTCAGCACCCCCACGAAACGTTCACGCGCCATCAACGGCACGCAAATGGCAGATTTGGCGCCGCTCTTTTCCGCAGCATCATCCGCCCGCCTGAGCCAGCGTTCGTCCTTGCTGGTATCGGGCACAAGCGCGGCTTTGCGGTTTTGCACCACCCAGCCGGCAAGCCCCCGTTCCACCGTCTCGCGTAATTGCTGGGTGGTATGGTCGTGGAACTGCCTGCCGTAGACGATGGTTGCATCTATCGGTTTGCCGCGATCGTCCATCACCACAATGCTGCCGCGTTCCCCGCCCACATATTGGAGACACGCAAAAAGAACCCGCTGCAAGACCGTGCGCAAATCCAGCGCGGTCGCAAGTTCGCGGCTGACTTTTACAAGTAATTCAAGTAGTGCGCGAGAATGGTCTTGTGTCATGTAGATCCCAATATAAGTATAGTCCTTTTGGTACAATTAATCCATGCCCCTGGACGTTTCGCAAATAAAAGCCATCTGCTTCGATGTAGATGGTACTCTCAGTGACACAGATGACCTTTATGCACAAAAAGTGTCGAAATTCCTTCCGCGTTTTTTGTTTAAAGACCCAAACTGCGTCGCCCGCCGCTTCGTCATGTGGATCGAAGCCCCCGGCAATGCCCTGCTCACTCTCGCCGACCGCCTCGGACTGGACGATGAAATGGTCGCCGTCATAGATTGGCTCTCGCGCCACCGAAAACACTCCGATAAAAAGTTCCTGCTCGTGCCCGGCGTGGATGAAATGCTCAAGCAACTGCATGGGCGTTACCCCATGGCGGTCGTCAGCGCGAGAGATGAAAAAGGCACGCTGGCGTTCCTGCAACGGTTTGATCTTGTGAAATATTTCGACGTCGTCGTCACGGGCTTGTCTGCCGAACATACCA